>NZ_DASUBE010000110.1:0-2898 GCF_035763405.1 Edaphobacter sp. | reverse complement strand
CGGGAGGCCCTCCTTTTCTTGGCTCCTCTTAGCGGGTCAGACGCGATTCGACGAAGGCGGTTGAGCCTCCGCCACGAGTTTGTATTCGTGATTCGGTTGCCAAATGAACTGGAACGCTACGTACATCACGGCCAACCAAGCGTAGCCGGCGTATCGCAGTTCCGTCTTCGGCATCAAGTGGTCCAGCCTACCTGTGAACAGCGCATACAGCACCGCGCCATTGACAGCAACCCACACCGAGAATGGCAGCCAAAAGCCACTTCGGACGTTGCCTATGAGCTGTGCACCGCAGGCGAGGCAATAGACCCTCACTGGGGAAAGCTTCCATGCCGGGACAGAGGCTCGTGCTCCAGTAATGTCCGTGCGAATCCCAGCTCGCTGACCGCATGCTGGGCAGGCCGGGATGACAAATCGTCGATACGCATCTAGAAGGTTCGTCATCGTTTCAGGGGCCTCTGGCGCTGGGTGGCAGTTTCGGACCAAAGCAAACGCTGTCCTCAGGAGCCACGGGACCTTTCGCCAGTCCGAGTAAGGGGATTATGCCCCTGCATCACAATCCGGAGTGCCTCGCCGTATAGCAGGCGGCGATTAGCGTTACGGCGTCACGCTAACAGGTTGAACAGGTCCAGACGCCGGCGCACGAGGCCAAAGCGGCCCGGAATCCGGAGTGGTGAGTTATCGGGGGGATACCGGCTTGAACAAATGGTTAGGCAGCACGGCGCAGATAGACGGACGACGCGACTAACGCTGCCAACAAGGGGAGCGCGAACGCAAGAACAGCGTAGGGCGATGGCGGCAGTACCAGAAGCAGGATGACGCTAAGCGCCGATGCAGCGAGCACGGCGTAGCCGCAGAAGAAGTTGACGCGGTACCAAAGGTTCCGGTCGGCCAGGGTGCGGCGCGTCCGAAAGCCGTAGAACGGATTGGGTGGAACCCATCTAAAGATAAGCGGAAGCGAAAGAACCGCCAGGACGACGGGAGCAATGAGCAGCGTGTAAGGAGGCGCCATAACGGCTCTGTCCTGCCTAACGTTGGAGGTAACTGGCAACCGAGGATCGGCAGGAACGCGCCGACATCGCCAACAGCCCTCAAGTTAGTCGAACGACGTTGGGTTTCTGTGGAGTCGATGCCTCGTGAAACAAATCGTCGAAATACTGCGCGAGTTCATTTTCATGGAGGTTGTCAGGGATTGCGACAGGAAAAGGCGAGCGCTTCCCGTCCGCGCCAAGCAGGTACGTGCACCATTGTTCGCCGTCGCGCTCCACAAGGAAGCGCTTCCCATAGACATCGAGCTTCACGGTCGGCCTCGTCATCCGGGGGCCCAACGTTCGGCATCGGCGGCGGCACAAAGTAGCCGAAGGCCGCTTTGGTACGGCCACTCGATGGACGGCTTAGGCGTCACGGCTTCGCTCCGCAACTACTTGTTTTGTTTAAGGGCGGTAACTTCGATTTCGATGCGCATCCGCGGGTCCAGCAGGTTTGCCGAGATCATCATCGCCGCTGGACGCACCTCACCGAAGTACTTACGCAGCACAGGCCAGCACTCCGGAAACTCCTCCCCATCCGGAAGCACGTAGGTCACACGGACCACATCGTCAAGGCTGGAACCGGCCTGGAGCAATGCGGCCTCGATGTTCTTCAAGCATTGCTCCGTTTGTGCCTGGACGCCATCAGCGATGGTCATCGTCGAGTAGTCGAAGCCGGTAGTGCCTGAAACGAAGATCCAGTCGCCTTGAACTACGGCTCTGGAGTAGCCGATCTCTTGCTCGAAGGATGAGCCCGAGCTGATGAGCGTGCGCTTCATAGAAGGGAGATGGTGGTGGTGAAATGCGCGACGCCTAACGCTTGAGCGGAGCGGCTCGCGCGAAGGGTTCGGCCGCACTCTGCTGCAGCCTCAAGGTCATGAAGACGCTGTTCGGATCTTCCGTGTATTCGCCGAAGGGGCCGCAATAGTTGAACCCAAAGCTCTCATAGAGCTGCTGAGCCGGCTTGAATGCCTCCACGGAGCCGGTCTCCAGGCTCAGGCGCTCATAACCGCGAGACCTGGCAACTTGTAGGATGTGGGTCAGAATGGCGCGCCCTGCGCCCCGGCGCCGAAGCCTGGCCGGAGTGCGCATCGACTTGATCTCACCGTGCGTGGGATCGAGTTGCTTGAGGGCGCCGCAGCCGAGCAGTTCTGAACCGTCCCAGGCAGACCAGAAGGTGATCTCGGGCTTGCGCAGTCGCACAAGGTCGAGTGCATGAACACTCTCCGGCGGAGAGAGTTCAAACATGTTCCGCAGGTGCTCATTCAGCAGTGCATGAATCTCTGGGCGCGAGAGGTCGTCGATCTCGATTCTCATGGGAGCAGGGGTGCGTGTGTGCGGCCTAACGATAAAGGTAACCGGCGCGCCGCGCCGACGCTCGCGTGGAAGAAGTCATGTGCCGAAGCGTCCGCGTTGACTGATGGGATGGACTCCCCCTGATCTTTCGGCATCATCGTGCCGGCTGGCCTCATGTGGTGTGGGGTGTCAGCGCTCAATCAGAAGGAGTCCGACATGAATGCTGCCGCTGCTTTGCCGGTTCTGGGTGTGGATCTGGCCAAATTCGTGTTCCAGCTTGCCGTTGCCGATGGCTCCTGGCGGGTGGTCGAATCGCATCGCCTCACGCGCACCCAGTTCGAGCGCTGGTTCGTCAACCGCGCCGTGGGCCTAGTGGTGATGGAAGCCTCTGGCTCGGCGCACCACTGGGCGCGCTGGCTGAACAGTCTCGGTAGTGGGGACTGTCTGAATTTTTGTGTGTCGAGCCATATACTGCCCGAGGGCGGGAGAGGAAGGTATGGCGAAGAACGACACGGGAGTGTTTTCCAATGAGCTGCTCGACCAACTGCTGTCGGGACGGGATCCGACGACGGTGCTC
>NZ_DASUBE010000109.1:0-4092 GCF_035763405.1 Edaphobacter sp. | reverse complement strand
TCTCACGATAGGGCTGTGAGAGGCTTTGCTCAGGATGGCAATTCCTTTGCTGGTGAATCAATCGTTTCGACTTCGTCACTCACGATAAGGCTGTGAGAGGCTTTGCTCAGGATGACAATTCCTTTGCTGGTGAATCAATCGTTTCGACTTCACCACTTGATAAATGCGTGAGTGACCCGGCTCAGGATGACGGCATCAATACTGTGGCTCTGATTTTATGATTTGAGCGCGGACTCGATGGCGGAGATGATGGCAGGGTCGTCGGGCGTGACCTCGGGAGAGAAGCGGGCGGCGACGTTGCCGTGGCGGTCGATGAGGAACTTCTCGAAGTTCCAGAGGATGCCCGGCTCGGGGTTGGTGGGGATGCCATTGTGTTTCGCGGCAAGGAAGCTGGTGAGGTTCTGGCGGAAGCCTGCGCGTCCGGGGCCAGTGGCTGTGGGCTGCGCGGCGATGAGTGACTGATAGAGCGGATGCGTCGAAGGGCCGGTGACGGCGATCTTGGAGAACATAGGGAAGTCCACGCTGTAGGTGGCGCGGCAGAAGGTGGCGATCTCTTCGTTGGAGCCGGGCTCCTGCGCGCCGAAGTCGTTGGCGGGAAATCCGAGAACAGTGAACCCGTGGGACTTGAAACGGGAGTAGAGCTTCTCCAGCGCGTCATATTGCGGAGTGAGACCGCACTGGGAGGCGACGTTGACGATAAGCAGGACCTTGCCGTGGAACTCGGACAGGGATGCGGTTTCGCCTGTGATGCGGTGAATGGGGATGTCATAGATAGAGGCGGACATAGAACTCCGGAGGGTCAGTTTGGGCTGGTTGAATTATAGGGCGCGGAGAGCCGTAAGTTGAGAAAAAGAAAGGAAAGCTTGACAGACGCAGTAATATCTATGGAGCATGTCCCTCACTGACACAATCATAGGAAAACCCCTCGCTACAAGTGAGGAAGAGCATAGCGCCCGCATTGGCGTTGCAGCGGGCATTCCCATCTTCGGGTTGGATGCGCTGACGAGCGCGGCATACGGGCCTGAAGCCGCGATGACGCTGTTGATTCCGCTGGGAATGTACGGGCTGCATTATATTGTGCCCATCATCACTTCGGTCCTGATCCTGCTTGGGATCGTCTTCTTCAGCTATCTGCAGACGATTGCGGCGTATCCGAACGGCGGCGGTTCGTACACGGTGGCGATGGAGAACCTGGGCACCGGGCCTGCATTGCTGGCGGCCGCCGCGCTGATGATCGACTACATCCTGACGGCGGCGGTGGGCGTTTCGGCGGGTGTGACGGCGGTGACATCAGCCGTTCCGAGATTGCAGCCGGACACGTTATCGCTTTGTTTAATCGTTCTGGTGGTTCTCGCGGTGGTGAACCTGCGAGGAGTAAAGGAAGCCGGCTCGGCGTTTATCGTGCCGGCTTTGATGTTTGTGGGCACGCTGCTGGTGGTGATCGGCGTTGGCGCGTATCACACATTCATGAGCGGCGGTCATCCTACGCCGGTTGCACCGCCTCCGCCTGCGCTGCCGGCGGTGATGAAGTATGCGGGCATCTGGCTGCTGCTGAAGGCGTTCTCGAATGGCTGCGCCGCGATGACCGGCGTCGAGGCGGTGTCGAATGGCGTGAACGCATTCGAGGAGCCGCGCGCGCGCAATGCGCAGTTCTCGCTGGCGGTCATTATCGGAACGCTGGTGGTGCTGCTGTTCGGCACGACGTATCTGGCGCGGGCGTATGGCATCACGGCGATGGAGCCGACGGCGCATGGGTATCAGAGCATGGTCAGCATTCTGACTACGGCCGTGATGGGGCGTGGATGGTTCTATTACCTGACGATGGCGTCGATTTTTGTAGCCCTGTCGCTGAGCGCGAATACTGCGTTTGCGGGCTTTCCGCGTCTGGCGCGGGCGATCGCCGGCAATGAGTATCTGCCGCACGTCTTTCTGCTGCGCGGCCGGCGGCTGCTGTTTTCGCACGGCATCTATGCGCTGACGGGATTTACCGGGGTCATCCTCATCCTCTTTGACGGCGTGACGGACAAGCTGATTCCGCTGTATGCGATTGGAGCGTTTATCGCGTTCACCTTGTCGCAGGCCGGGATGGTGGTGCACTGGAAGAAGCAGGAGGGCGGCGTCCGGAGGCACTGGTGGCACATGTTCGTCAACGGGTTTGGCGCGCTGGCCACGGGAATTACCACCATCGTGGTGCTGGTGACGAAGTTCACCTCGGGAGCGTGGGTGACGGCGATCCTGATTCCGCTGCTGATCGGCATCATGTACGGGGTGAAGCGGCACTACTCGCGGGTGAAGCGCGAGATGGCGGACATGACTCCGCTGAACCTGGTGAATCTGGAAGAGCCGATTGTGGTGATCCCGATGGCTCGGTGGGACCGCATTACCGAGAAGGCGATGAGGTTTGGATTGCTACTCTCCAAGCAGATCAAGGTGGTCCATATTCATACCGATGACGAGGATGGGCACCTGGACGAGGTTTGGGAAGACCATGTGATGGATCCGATCCGGAAGGCGCACCTGCCGGAGCCGGAGCTGAAGGTGATCTCGTCGCACTACCGGTTTGTGATCCATCCGCTGATGGACTACATTCTGGAACTGGAGAAAGAGAACCCGGGTCGCAAGGTGGCAGTGCTGCTGCCGGAGCTGGTAGTGCGCCACTGGTGGGAGAACGCGCTGCACAACCAGAGGGTGCAGTTGCTGAAGCTGCTGCTGTTGCTCAAGGGAAACCAGCGGATCGTGGTGGTGAATATTCCGTGGTATCTGTGAGGTTCAGGGCGTAGCAGCGAGCGTTGGTTTGTATGTCGGTGAGAGTTCGCGGAGACGGGCAACAGCGGCGGGGACGAGAGCGATGGCTTCGTCTACTTCTTCTTCTGTGGTGAGTCTTGAGAGCGAGAAGCGGATGCTGGCGCGGGCACGGGCCGGGGTGAGGCCCATGGCGGTGAGGACGTGCGAGGGTTCGGTGGCGCCAGACTGGCAGGCGCTGCCTCCGCTGACGGAGAGGCCCTTGAGGTCGAGCGCGATGACGAGGGCTTCGGCTTCGACGTGATCGAAGTAGAGGTTGGTCGTGTTGGCGACGCGCGGCGCGGGGGCTCCGTTGATGCCTGCTTCTTCGACCTCGGCGAGGATGCCTTGTTCGAGACGGTCGCGGAGGGCGGCCAGGGTTCGGGGGCCGTCGGTTGCGAGCCACTGCTGTGCGAGTTCAGCGGCTTTGCCGAGGCCGACGATGCCGGCAACGTTTTCTGTTCCGGCGCGGCGCTGGCGTTCGTGCATCCCGCCATGCATCATAGGTGCGAGCCGCACGCTGCGGCGGACGAAGAGCACGCCGATGCCCTTGGGCGCGTGGATCTTGTGGCCTGAGAGGGTGGCGAGGTCAACGTCCTTGAGCGGGCCTTTTGGGCTGAGGTCGAGCGGGAGTTTGCCTGCTGCCTGCACGGCGTCGGTGTGGAAGAGCGCGCCTGCCTGGTGAGCGATGGCAGCCAACTCGGCGATGGGCTGGATGACGCCGGTCTCGTTGTTGCTGAACATGACGCTGACCAGACGCGTGTTCGGGCGGAGCGCGGACTTGAGGGCTTCCGGTTCGATGAGTCCCTGTGGCGTGCAGGGGAGGTAGGTGACTTCGACGCCCTGCTTTTCGAGCGCCTCGGCGGCGTGGAGGACGGCGTGGTGTTCGATAGCGGTGGTGATGAGGTGCGGCTTTGCCTCCGCGTGAGCGAGGATGCCGAAGAGGGCGTGATTGTCGCTCTCGGTGCCGCCGGAGGTGAAGACAACCTCGGACGCGCGGCAGCGGAGGAGGCGGATGGCGTCGCGGGCCTCGTCGACGGCGGCGCGGGCGTGCTGTCCCTGCTGGTGGATGGAGCTGGCGTTGCCGTAGTGCTCCATGAAGAAGGGACGCATGGCCTCGAAGACCTCGGGAAGCAGAGGCGTGGTGGCGTTGGCGTCCATGTAGATCCTGCGCACAGCTTCATTTTACCGCTGTGGGGTGGCAGGGATTACGCGGGCGCGAAGAGTTTTCTGGCGAGGACAAGGAGGTCGCTGCGGAGACGAAAAACAATTTTGAGTTGGCGGCGCCTGGGCGAGTATGGCCGGGTCTCT
>NZ_DASUBE010000108.1:0-38334 GCF_035763405.1 Edaphobacter sp. | reverse complement strand
ACAAGCGACCTCCGATCGGTTTGTGGCGTGAAGTCGCGGTTTGTGACCGCCTGCGATGATGATCCGATCCGACGCTATATCAGTTCTGGTCAAAAGTGCACACAACGCGACGCCGATTTTGCGAGCCGCCTCTAGCGTTTTATGAGCCGAATCCGACAGTGATTGAGATCACAAAGGATGCCTTCTGTAGCTCATTGAACCCAAAAAGGATTGCCTCCGCAGGAGTGTAGCGGAACGCGGAGGGACTCACGCGCTGCGCCATGACATTTATGACAAATGCGGATGAGCCGGTCGTAGGCGAACGACCGGGAGGCCCCAACAGCGTGGCAGCCCGACCCCAACAGCGATATGATGCGGAGAAACGAGCATTTGAAAGGGGTTCCGCTATGCCACGCATCTCACGTCTCACACGCGACGAGGTCCAGCCGGAGTCTGTCACCATCTACGACCGCTACCTGCGCGACCGCGGCAACGTGCCCAATATGTTTCGCACCATGGCGCACCGACCTCAGATCTTCGCGACCATCATTGCGCACATGGAAGCGGTGCTCAACACAGGCACACTGCCCAAGGCGCTCAAAGAGCTGGCCATCGTCAGGACTTCTCAGCTTAATCGGACACCCTATTGTCTGGCGTCGCATACAAAGATCTGCCGCAACCTGGGCTGGACCGACACACAGTTGGAGGCGCTGCGGGACGCCCACGGGAGCCGCGAATTCACCGAGCGCGAGAAGGTGGCCATCCATCTGGCCGAGGTCATGACGCTCGACGCGCACGCATACAGCGAGGCAGAGTTCCAGCGTCTGCGCAGCTTTTTCAGCGAAGGCGAGATCGTCGAGCTGATGGCCGCCATCGGCCTGTTCAATTATTTCAATCGCTTCAATGATCTGTTGGAGATGGAGCCGACGCCGCCGGCTTCAGCCGAGGAGCTGGCAAAGGCCGGCGTTGCTGCGGCAACTGTTTAGTTTACTGCGGGAAAATCAGGGATAAAGCAGCACGGCGATGTTATAAGCCGTAAACGCGGTTTTGCGCGAGTCGGCACAGGCTCCAACCGCCGCCTGATGATATTTGCCGGAGCTAAGCCGTGTCTTGAGCGCCTCCGGAAGATCGGTCAGCGTTGCGGCGGTATAACGCACAATGTAGCTCGGTCTGCGCGCGCCCGCATAGCCGCTCGGCATGGCGCAGGTGATGCGCGCAAGAGCGAAGGCATCGCCAACGTTCATCCCGGAACTGGCAAGCATCTTCCCAACCGTGCTTTCCTGCTCGGCAAAGGTAAGCGGCTCGACTGTGGAAGCAAAATCTTCAACCGCATAGAATTCGCCGTCACGCTCAACAACCGCGATGCCGATGGAGTTGACCTCCGGGTCCAGCAGGTTCGCACGGTGTGGAGGCGAGTTCATCCACAGGTTATGGATAATGATCGAACTCGGCGCCTCGCCAACATTTTCGGCAATCATGCTGAAGCGACTGCCGGTGCTTGCGCCGCGCTCTTCCAGATCGGGTTCGTTCGCAAACTGGTGCGAGATGTCTTCGTGCTCGGCCATCTGCGCGGCATGTTGGGCCGAAGCCTGAGAGAGTGCCTCATTCAAATGCAGCGCAGGAAGTCCAAGCGCGGCACGTTCCTGATTGGCGGCGGCGAACAGAAACTGTTCGGCCACATACTGTCCACCCGCGGTTAAATCGACTTCGGAATACATCTGAGCGCTAACCGTTGGGGTCGAGCAAAGGAGCAGCCCGGCTGCGGCCAGCGCGCAGAGCGCTGCTCCAAGAGATCTCTTTATGCGGATTGAAGAAGCGGTTCGCATTGCCGTGATTCTAGGGTGTCGCTATGGGGTTGGCAGATAGCACTTTCGTGTGAGCACACACTTCCCCTGAACCCCTATCGGCAAAATCTAGAATTGCTTCTGCTTTTATTTGAAGGAGAGTTGCTTGCGGGCCGCTTCCCACGTCAGCCGGATTCCCTGTTCCAGTTCAGTCGCATGACGCCAGCCAAGTTGGTGCAAACGGCTGACATCCATGAGCTTGCGAGGAGTCCCGTCAGGCTTCGAGTGGTCAAAGACAAGCCTCCCCTTGAAGCCTAGAACACGCGCCACCGTCTCGGCCAGTTCGCGAATCGTAACGTCCTCACCCGTGCCAATGTTAATCAGCGGCGGGGCGTCCTCCAAAAGAAGACTGCCATAACGAGCGTCGTCCAGATTCAAGAGAAAGACACACGCCTGCGCGAGGTCATCCGAGTACAGCAGCTCCCGGCGTGGAGTGCCGGTACCCCACACCGTCACCGTGTCGTCTCCTGCAGCAACCGCTTCTGCCGTCTTGCGAATCAGTGCAGGCAAAACATGCGAGTTCGCCAGGTCGAAGTTATCGTTCGGGCCATACAGATTCGTGGGCATCGCCGCCAGATACTTCGTTCCGTATTGCCTGTTGTAGCTCCAGCACATCTCGATACCTGCGATCTTCGCGATGGCGTAAGGACGGTTCGTCGGCTCCAGCGGCCCGGTCAGCAAAGCCGATTCAGGAATAGGCTGTGGCGCAAGCTTGGGGTAGATACAAGATGAACCAAGAAAGAGCAGCCGCTCTACATGATTCATGCGGCTGGCCTCGATGATGTTCGTCTGAAGAATCAAGTTGTCGCGGATAAATTCGGCCGGATAGGTATTGTTAGCCAGAATGCCGCCCACCTTCGCCGCCGCCAGCACCACGTACTCCGGCTTCTCTTTGGCGAAAAAGTTGTTGACCGCAACCGTATCGAGCAGGTCGAGTTCCTGACGAGTACGCGTCAGAATATTCGTATATCCCCGTCGCTCAAGCTCGCGGCAGATGGCCGAGCCTACCAACCCGCGATGACCGGCAATGTAGATGCGTGAATCTATTTTCATCGTCAGTTCTTGTCGGATAACAGAGTGAAAAGCTATCAAGTGTGGAACGTCTTGAATTCGCCTAACCTGCAGAGATCCATTTCATTTGCAAAGGGCCAAAGGCCCACTCTATACCAGCCTGGGGCAACGCCCCAGTTAACGTTACGGAACAAAACCAAGGGCCGAAGGCCCGTCCTATTCTTCACCGATCTTCAGACTCACCACGCTACGTTTCGCGCACGCTGAAGGCGTTGAATCCATGCGCAAGCGCCAGCGCATCGCGCTGAGCAGTTTTATAGTCCGCATCAATCATCTCGCGCACCAGTTCATCGAAGGAAGTCCGTGGCGTCCATCCTAGTTCACGCTTCGCCTTGGACGGATCGCCCAGAAGCGTCTCAACCTCGGTTGGCCGGAAGTAGCGCGGGTCCACGGCGACGACAACATTGCCCTGTCCGTCCACCGCCTTTTCATCGACACCGGTTCCCTGCCACGCAAGATTCATCTCCAGCAGGTTCGCGCATCGGTCAATAAACTCGCGGACGCTGTGCTGTTCGCCGGTCGCAATCACATAATCCTGCGGCTTCTCCTGTTGCAGCATCAGCCACTGCATCTCCACATAGTCGCGTGCATGTCCCCAGTCGCGGAGAGCGGACAGGTTGCCCATAAAAAGCTGCCGCTGCAGCCCTGCTTTGATGCGTGCCAGTCCACGTGTAATCTTGCGCGTCACAAAAGTCTCGCCGCGCATAGGCGACTCGTGGTTAAACAGGATTCCGTTACATGCGTAAATACCGTAAGCCTCGCGGTAGTTCACGCAGATCCAGTATGCGTAAAGTTTGGCTACGGCATAAGGAGAACGTGGATAAAACGGAGTCGTCTCACACTGCGGCGTCTCCTGCACCAGCCCGTAGAGTTCGCTCGTGCTCGCCTGATAAAACTTCGTCTTCTTTTCCAGCCTCAGAATGCGAATGGCTTCAAGCAGGCGCAACGGGCCTATGGCGTCGGCATCAGCGGTATACTCCGGCTGCTCGAACGAGACCTGAACATGCGACTGAGCGCCAAGATTGTAGATCTCGTCAGGTTGCACCTTCTGGACAATATGAATCAGAGAAGAGGAATCGGTCAGGTCGCCATAGTGGAGAAAAAAGTGTGGCGAAGGATTGTGCGGGTCCTCGTAGAGGTGATCGATACGAGCCGTATTGAACAGCGAGGAGCGGCGCTTAATGCCATGCACCTCGTAGCCTTTGGCAAGAAGAAACTCTGCCAGATAGGCACCGTCCTGACCTGTGACTCCCGTAATAAGGGCTTTCTTCAAGCTGGGGTTCTCCTTTGGAGTCAGTTTACCGGCCACCTGCCGCAGTTTGCATCATATCGTGTGCCGGTCTTCCCTATCCGCACAACCCGGACACCCAGGGTAAGCAATGAGATACCTTTCTCCACCACACATCTGGAAAGCTCATACTATCCCTCAAAAGCTACCCGACGATCGCCTGTTTTCTTCCACCCCGAAAATCGATCTGCGGTATAGTTTTAACCAACCGGTTAATCAATGACGCCCATCAAACCGAACCCGCACCAGCAGGACCGTTCCGACCTGACCCGGCAGAAGATACTCGCCGCAGCTATAAGGGAGTTCAGCACCCACGGTCTCGCCGGAGCGCGCACCGACGCCATTGCCGAAGCCGCCAAGGTCAACAAGGCCCTGCTCTACTACTACTTCAAAAGCAAGAACTCGCTCTACACGGCGGCGCTGGAAGCCGTCGCCGGCAAGATCGTCCAAAGCGCCTTCGCCGCTCTCGACATCAAAGCCAGTGCAGGTGAACTGCTACTGCGCGCCGCGCTCAACCACTTTGACCGCTTGCTCACCCAGCACGAGTTTCAGAACCTCATGCAGCAGGAGATGGTCCGCTTCAAGCAGGGCAAGAGCCAATCCATTCCTGTCCTCGCCAGAACCGTCTTTACACCGATGCTTGAACGGATGAAGAATCTCGTCAAGGAGGGCGTCCGCAGCGGCGAACTTCTTCCCGTCGACTGGCTTCAGGTTCTCTACTCAGCCTTCGGCGCAAACGTCTTTTACTTCCTCAGCGCGCCCATGGTCAGCCTCTCGCTCTCGGTCGATCCCCTCACGCCTGCGAACATCGCCGTACGACGCAAATCCGTCATCGAATTCCTCGGCAACGCCCTGTTCACCGACCGCGCTCACGGCGCCGGACTAGCACACCGTGTCCTCGCTGACATGCCCATGCCAAAGATCAAGACACTCCCCGCCTGGAGAAAGCACCTATGAACGCACGCAATCGGATCCTCGTGCTGATGGCCATCCTGCTCGTCTTCGCCGTCTTCTGGTACTTCTACACCACACCGCGCATCAACGATCTGCAACTCATCGGCACCGTCGATGCCAACGAAGTCGTGCTTAGCTCGCGCATTCCCGGCCGCATCCAGACCCTCACCATCAACGAAGGGGACGACGTCAAAGCAGGAGAACTGGTCGCCACTATCCAGAGCGACGACCTCGCCGCTGCGCGCAACGCCGCCCAGGCCACTGCCCTCAGCCAGAAGTTCAAGTTACAGCAGACACAGGACACCGCGCGTCAGACCGCAGGCAGCACCGCCAGCCAGGTGGCCAACGCTCGCGCGCAGCTTGAAGTCGCACAGGCCGCGCTCGCACAGGCTCGGGCCAACTACGAACATCAGCAAGCCGACAGCCACCGCACCATCGCGCTCGCCGCGCAGGGAGTCATGAGCCAGCAGGCCAGCGACGAAGCCAAGGCCTCGCTCGCTGCCTCGCAGGCGGCCGTCGATGCCGCCCGACAAAGTGTCGCCGCCGCCGAAGCTTCGCTCAAGGTCGCCGTTGCCAACACGCTTCAGGCGCAGGCAGCCATAAAAACCGTAGCCTCTACCCGCAGCGACATGCAGAGCGCCCAGGCGCAGCTTCAGCAGGCGCAGATCGAACTCGACTACGCCAACGTCGTCTCGCCCATCACCGGCAAAGTTAACGTCCTCGCAGGTCGCGTCGGAGAAGTGGTTGCAGCAGGCACGCCCATCGTCACCGTCACAGACCTCACCCAGACCTGGGTCTACGCCCCGCTGCCCGAGACCGAAGCCACCGCCGTGCAGCTCGGCGATTCGCTCCGCGTCGTCATGCCCAGCGGCGAAACCACCCAAGGCAAAGTCATCGCCAAGTCAGCCGAAGGAGACTTCGCCACGCAGCGTGACGTCAGCCGGCGCAAGCGCGACATCGAAACCATCCGCCTCAAACTTCTCATCGACAACCCCGGCATGAAGTATGTGCCCGGAATGCTCGCCTACGTCTATGTCCCCAAAGACAAGCTGGTCAACAAATAGAGGACCGGAATGACCACTCCAGCCATCTCGGTCCAAAACATCTTCAAGCGTTACGGTGACTTCGAGGCCGTGCGCGGCGTCACCTTCGACGTGGCCGACGGCGAGATCTTTGGCCTGCTCGGCCCCAACGGCGCAGGCAAGTCCACACTCATCCGCATGATGACGACGCTCATCCCCGTCACCGCGGGCAAGGCGCTCATCGAAGGCCGTGACGTGATGAAGGACTCCGACGCCGTGCGCCGCCTCATCGGCGTCATCCCGCAGGCGCTCACCAGCGACATCGACCTCACCGTCGAAGAGAACCTCTCCATCTACGCCAAACTCTACGAGGTCCCCAAAGCCACGCGCCGCCGCAACATCGACGAGTTGCTCGAAGCCGTCGATCTCACCAAGTGGCGCGACGCGCAAACCAAAACGCTCTCCGGCGGTATGCGCCGCCGCCTCGAAATCGCGCGCGGCCTCGTCCACAACCCGCGCATCTTCTTCCTCGACGAGCCCACCACCGGCCTCGATCCCGTCTCGCGCGTCGCCGTCTGGGAGATGCTCAACAACCTCAAGAACCAGCGCGGCCTCACCATGCTCATCACCACTCATTACATGGACGAGGCCGACCGCCTCTGCGACCGCATTGCCATCGTCGATCACGGCAAGCTCGTCGCGCTCGACACCCCCATGGCACTCAAGGCCAGCGTCCCCGGCAACAACGTCGTCGAAGTCCAGTTCTCCCACGAGTCCCCTCAGTGGCCTGAGCGCCTCGAACGCCTCGCCGGCGTCACGAGCGTGAAGTCGCAATCAGCCGCCATGTACCGAGTCCTCACGTCCAACGGTTCGCTCACAACAACGCAGCTTGTCGAGATGGCCGTCAGCTTCAACGAAACGCTCAAGTCCCTCAACGTGCAGAACACCACGCTCGACGATGTCTTCGTCCACTACACCGGTCGCCAGCTCCGCGACGAACAAATCAAACCCGTAGGCTTCATCATGCCGTCGCGCCCCGGCATGCAACCTTAACCGCCCAGAAGGAGTTCAGCCATGCAACGAATGTGGGCAATCGTCGAACGCGAGATGCGTAAATTCTTCCGCTCGCCTGCACTGATGATGGTCTCAATGACCCTGCCGCTGGTTCAGCTCATCATCCTCGGCCACGCCTTCGGCGGCAAGATCCGCAACGCCCGCATGGGCGTTGTCGACTACGATCGCGGCTCGCAGGCGCTCAAGATTCACGAAGCCTTCAACGCAATCGCCGTCAACATCCGCACCTTCACCACCGTGCCCTACCAGAACGAGCAGCAGGCCCGCGAAGACGTCCGCAACGGCAAGATCGACGGAGCCGTCATCATCCCCGCACAGTACTCCCGCCGCGTCCTTGCCGGTGACTCACCCTCCATCGGCCTCGTCGTCGATAACACCGACCAGGTCATGAGCGCCGCGCTCGAAGCCGAGATGCAGTCGCTCGTCCAGGCACTCAACGAGCCCATCATCCAGCCTTACATCGTCCAGCAGATCACGCTCAAGATCGTCGAGCTCTACCCCTACGTCGAGTACATGAAGTACCTGCTCTCCGGCTCCATCGCGCTCGCCATGTACGTCGCCGTCATGATCGGCGGCGGCATGTTGTACATCGACGACAAAGCGCGGGGAGTTCATGAAGGCTACCTCGTCACGCCCATCACGCGGCTCGAACTCGTGCTTGGCCTCAACATCGCCGGAGCCATCAAGGCCATCCTCTCCGGCGTCAGCCTCACCGTCATCGGCACGCTGCTCTCGGGCCTCGGAGTCATCTTCAATCCCATGGCGCTCGTGCAGCTCTCGCTGCTCATCGTCGCCATCTCCATTGCCTTCAATGGCATGATGTTCCTGATGATGGTGCGCGTCGAAGATCCGCTTGTACCGCGCGCCATGTTCGGCGTCCTCAACACGCTGCTCTTCTTCCCCAGCGGAGCCATCTCGCCCGTCTCCGGCCTTCCGCCGTGGCTCAAAGCCATCGCTGCAATCGATCCCTTCACCTATGCGGTCCACGGCTTCAAATCCATCCTCCTCAAAGATGGAGGCTTCACTGCCATCTGGCCCGATCTCGGCTTCCTCACCCTCTTCGGTGTCGCCTCGCTCCTTATCGCAACTCCGCTCTTCAAGCGCACGCTCTAAGCCAGCGGCGAGACGACGGGTCAATCACAAACGCGCCGATTGACCGCATCCTTTCCCGTTCGGGAAATCAGTCCACTGTCAGTCGAATGATGCGCGCATCGATCTCCCCGGCGATCTCGACCGTAGCGACGCTCACGGGCAGGTCGAAGCGGCGCGGACCGGCGCTTCCCGGGTTCAGGTAAAGCGTGCCGTTGCGCTCCTCAAGCAAGGGCTTGTGCGAGTGCCCGCTCACCACCATTGCCACGCCCGCGACCGCAGGGTTGATGTCGAGGTCTTTGACTGAATGCACCAGGTAAAAAATCTTTCCGCCAAGCTCAACAAAATCCGTCGCAGGCAACGCAGCGCAGGGACCGCTGGTATCGATATTGCCCCGGATCGCCGTGACCGGCGCAATCCTGCGGAGTACAGCGAGTATTGCAATGTCGCCTACATCTCCCGCGTGCAGAATGTGATCGACGCCGGCGAGCGCAGTCAAAGCTTCAGACCGCAGCAGGCCGTGCGTGTCAGAGATAACGCCGATCTTCATCGCTACATCCCCGCCTCAAGCCGCGTGCGCGGGTCCATATAATCGCGCAGCGCATCGCCAATGAAGTTGAAGCTCAGCACGGTGAGCATCACCGCCATTGCCGGGAAGAAGACCAGGTGTGGCGAATCGAACAGGTGCGAACGCGCATCGTTCAGCATCGCCCCCCAGCTTGCCGCAGGCGGAGGCACGCCCAAACCAAGAAAGCTCAGCGTTGCTTCCGCCAGCACGGCGCCCGCCATGCCAATCGCCCCCTGGACAATCAGCGGCTGCACCGTATTGGGCAACACATGCCGCCACATGATGCGCCAGTCGCTGGCCCCCAACGCGCGCGCCGCTTCCACAAACTCGCGCTCCTTCACCGCCATCACCTGAGCGCGCACCAGCCGCGCGTATCCCACCCATCCCGAGATGGCCAGCGCAAGAACCACATTGAACAGCCCCGGTCCCACGAACGCGACAAACGCAATCGCCAGCAGAATCCCCGGCAACGACATAAACGCATTCGTCACGTAGATGTTCATCACCGTGTCGATCCATCCACCGTAAAAGCCCGCAAGCCCGCCCGCAACCAGCCCAATCGCAAGCGAAAGCGCCACCACGCTGACCGACACAATCAGCGAAATCCTCGCTCCATAGATCGTGCGCGACAAAATATCGCGTCCCAGCTCATCCGTGCCGAGCCAATGCGCGCCGCTCG
Organism: Edaphobacter sp.; assembly: GCF_035763405.1. Classification (NCBI taxonomy): domain Bacteria; kingdom Pseudomonadati; phylum Acidobacteriota; class Terriglobia; order Terriglobales; family Acidobacteriaceae; genus Edaphobacter; species Edaphobacter sp. The sequence continues at coordinate 28,766 of NZ_DASUBE010000108.1, read as the reverse complement.
GCGCCATCAATCTTCCGGCCAGGTCAAGCCGTGCCGGATCATACGGCGCAAGCCACGGCGCAAAGACGGCGCAGACCACAAAGATCGCCAGCAGCACCAGCCCCAGCGCAGCCAGCGGCTGCTGCTTCGCCCGGTCGAGCAACCCCGCTTTGAGTATGATCGTGTCGTTCATCCGTACCCAGAATGCAGTCAGTAGACGGAGAAGCGCAAGTTCCCAGCTCTGCTGAATATCCGTAAGGATGACCAGCTACCCGGCGTCTCGCACTCCGCGAGCCATTACACTGGCATACATGTCCGAGTGGGTATTCTTCCGCGTGATAATGGTGGCCTTCTTCATTCTGGCCAACAGCTTCTTTGTCGCGGCGGAGTTCGCCATCGTCAGCGTGCGGGAGACGCGCGTGCAGCAGCTCATTGCCGCCGGACGCCCTGGAGCCCGCACTGTCCTCCAACTCAAGCACGCAATCGACGACTTCCTCCCCGCCGTACAGCTTGGAGTCACGCTGGCCGCACTCGCGCTCGGTTGGATTGGCGAGCCTGCACTCGCGGACGTCATCCTTCAACTCGGCCAGAGCTGGCTTCACACACTGCCCCCGCACGCTGTGATCTACGCCCACACCGTTGCCGTCATTCTTGCCTTTGCGCTGATTACCTACTTTGAGGTGCTCCTGGGCGAGCTGGTCCCCAAGGCCCTGGCGCTCGAACGAACAGAGCGTATCGCCCTGGCCGTAGCCGCACCGATGGACGTCTTCATCCGCATGACGCGCCCTGTTATCTCACTCATGAACGCTTCCGCTGCTCAGGTGCTCAAACTCTTCCGCGCCCCTCTCCGTGGCGAAGGCGCGGTGCACTCTCCGCAGGAGCTGAAGCTCATCGCAACAGCCACTCGCCGCATGGGACTGTTACCCGTATTTCAGGAAGAGATCATCCATCGCGCAATCGAGCTGGACCACGTGACGGTGCGAGAGATTATGACGCCGCGCGGCAAAATCTTCTCGCTCCCCGCCGATCTCTCGCTCGAACGTGCCAGCGCGCGCATCGTCGAAGAGCAGCACTCGCGCGTGCCCGTCTACGATCCGGCAGGCGGTCCGGAGCGGATTATCGGCATCGTCTACTCCAAGGACATCTCGCGGCTCATGCACTTTCGCAGCGTGGCGCTCGCGCTCGGCGGCAAGGGAGACTCAGGACTGACCCTGCGGCAGGTCATGCGCGAGTTGACCGTTGTGCCCGAGACAAAATCTGCAATGGAACTACTACAGGAGTTTCAGGAGCGCCGCCGGCACATTGCGATTGTGGTCGATGAGTTCGGCACCACCGTCGGCCTTGTCACCGCCGAAGACGCGCTCGAGCAGATCGTGGGCGAGATGGAAGACGAGTTCGATATTGCCAAATCGTCGCTGCTCAGGACCGCAGGCGTGATGTCGCTTGAGGGTACAACGACCTTACGCGACCTGGGCACGCAACTGCACTGGACCTTTCCCCGCGAGACCGGCGTCGAAACGCTGGCCGGGTTCCTGATGGCGCAGATGGGCCGCATCCCCGATGTAGGCGAGTCGATCGAATACAGCGGACGCCGCTACACCGTCGCGGAGATGGCAGGCCGACGCATCAGCCGCGTCAGCGTAGAAGACCTGCCCGTACCGAAGGCGCTTTCATCTGCCGCGGCAAACGGCAAAGAGACCAACGCATGAGCACACTCCAAACCATGCCCGTCTATCCATCGCGAGCCCGCAAGGTGCTCAAATACTGGTCTCCGCTGCGCCGCGTCTTACTCACGCTGCCAGTTATCTGGGTCGTCGTCACGATTGTGTTTCTGCTCATCCACATCGTACCGGGCGATCCCATAGTGCAGATGCTGGGCGAGGGGGCAACCGCCACGGACATCTCGGCCCTGCGCCACGCCTATGGCTTCGACCAGCCGCTCCGCCTGCAATATCTGCACTACTGGCAAGGGCTGCTTCACGGCGACATGGGACAGTCGCTCCGCCTGCACGACTCTGTAACGCACCTGGTGCTGCAACGCTATCCGTACACACTGGCTCTGACACTGGCGGCGCTGCTCATCGGGATCGGCACATCGGTCCCGGCAGGTATCTGGTCGGCGCTCCATCTCAACCGCTGGCAGGACCGTACCGCCGGAGTGGTCTCGCTCATCGGGCTGTCTTTTCCCAACTTTGCGCTAGGCCCTATTCTGATCCTGATCTTTTCCATCGAGATGGGCTGGACTCCCGTCTCTGGCGCAGGCGACGGCACCCTGCCGAGCTTCCTGGCACACCTTATCCTGCCTGCACTTACGCTGGGCATGGGGCTGGCGGCCATCCTCACCCGCATGGTCCGAACCGCGATGCTGGAAGAACTTAGCCAGGATTACATCCGCACGGCGCGTGCCAAAGGCGTCCCGGAGCGGCGCATTGTGTACCGCCACGCCCTCCGCAACGCCCTGATTCCGATTTTGACCATCATCGGCCTTCAGTTTGGCAGCCTGCTTGCAGGAGCTATTGTGACGGAAACGATCTTTAGCTGGCCGGGAATCGGGAGATTGACCTTGTCTGCCATCTCCAACCGCGATTATGCTTTAGTGCAAGGCTGCATTCTCGCGGTGGGGTTGACCTACGTTGCGATCAACCTGCTCACGGACGTGGCCTACACCATCGCTAATCCTCGGATTTCCGCCCAGTAGGCACCAAAGAAGGCAACTATGAAATCCATTGTCCGAGTTGTTGCACCTCTGTTTCTCCTGGCCTCTCTGCCCTGCGTTGCTCCAGCCGCTACCGTGGAGTCGCAGCCATCGCTGCAAAAGCCCAGTGCCAGCCGCGCCACAGCCGCCACGCCGGGCATGTCCCAGCCCATCGCAGGAATCGGCGAGCCGCCCCTGTTGCGTCCGCCTGCCGCAGTGCCTGATCCTGCCAGCCCGCCTGCCCGCGTCTTCCACGACGAGCGATACGGCGTCACCTTCAACGTTCCGACCGCGTGGAACCTGACCCGCAAAGACTCCGACGTCAGCACCTTCAACCTCGACGCGCGATCCGCTCTGCGCTCGACGAAGATGCGCGCCGTGGCCACCATCGCCTTCAATCCTCACCCCACCTCCACCTTCAGCGGCGCTCTCTTTTACTTCAGCGTCACGCCCCACACCACCGCAGCCGAATGCAGCAAGCAGGCCACGGAGAAATCGCCGCGCAAGGCGGGAACCGCCAGCATCGACGGCGTGACCTTTGAACACGGCTACGATCAGCACGGCGTCATCTGCACCGAGGCACGCGATGAGATCTACACCGCCATGCGTGACGATGCCTGCTACCGCTTCGACATGGTCATCAATACCTACTGCGGCGGCGAGGTCAGCGGCGCGCGCGACATCACGCCCGACGAGCTGAACTCCGTGCGCAACCGCATGAAGGCCATCCTGAACTCGGTCAAATTCGAGCCGAGCCAGGCCTCACGCTAGCTCCCGCAATTCTCGCTCAAACTGCTCGAGCACCTGGTCACGTCCCAGGTGCTCGACCGCATAGCGGCGCGCATTCTCACCTAACCGCAGCCTGAGCGCCGCATCGTCCACGAGCCGGGCAACCGCCTCGTGCAGCGCAACGCCGTCCTCAGCCGGGACGACGAGCCCGCAGGCATGCCCCGCCCCGCTGCCTTCAACCACCTTCGCCACCTGCGTTCCAGCATCAGCAGTAGCGATCACAGGCCGCCCGCTCGAGAGCATTCCCGTCAGCTTCGAGGGCATCACCAGGTCAGCCGCCCCGGCGCGCTGCGGCAACAGATGGATGTCCGCTGCGTTGAGCAGCTCGTTCAGGCGCTCCATGGGCTGAAGCGGCAGCAGGGTCACATTTGGATACCCGGCGACCAGAGCCTCCAACTGGGGGCGGAAGGCCCCGTCTCCGCAAAAGATGAAGTGAACCCGCGCATCTCCTTCAAACCATTGGGCCAGCGGGGCCAGCACGTCCAACCCCTGTTTGGACCCCATATTGCCCGAGTAAAGAAGAACAATTTTTCTCTCCAGACCCAGTTCCCGAAGAAAAAGATTGCCCACCGCGCGACCCCGGGGATAGACCGCCCCGACGTCCACCCAGTTTGGAAACAGTCGTATACGCTCCCTCGTGACACCCTTGGCTTCCGCCCGTTCCGTCATTTTGGACGAGATGCTCGATACCCGCGAAAACCCCCGGGTAAACAATCGCTCCAACCCGAGCGCCAGATCGTGAAGCAGGCCCCGCGAAGGCAGCAGTCCCAGGTCGAACGCCGCGTCCACCTCGAAGTCCTGCACATGCAGCCACGAGGCCGCCCCTGTAGCCTGCGCCACCGCCAGAGCGACCGGCGCGCAGAAAAACGTTGGCTCTACCGTGAAGACGACCTCAGGCCGCCAGAACGCCTGTCCCAGCATCACCGGCAGACTGCCCAACATAAACGACGCCAGGTGCGCGACGCGCTTCAGGCCCGTGGGCTTCGCCGGCACATAGAGCGGTGCGCGAAACACCGTAGGCGTGCCCACACCGCCGCGCTCGATGCGGTACGCCTTTCCGCGATAGTCCTCGCGGATACTCCACGCTGGATAATACGGAGGCGCCGTCACGACGCGCACTTCATGTCCGCGCCCGGCCAGCCATTCAGCCATCTCGCCCGTATATTTACCAATGCCCGTCAGCTCGGGCGCATAGTTCAAGCCATAGATCAGGATTCGCACTGATGGCAGTGTAACGGAGGCAACAGGTCTCGTTGGCACATGGGGCCAAAACGGCACGTCACGGGCGTTATCCTTGGTCATGCTCTTTCGTGCCGTGCTCCTCACCTTTGCGCTCTCCTGCGGCCTTGCCGCACAATCAAACCCTGAATGGAGCACGCCGCAGACTCCCTTTCACATCATCGGAAACGTCTACTACGTCGGCAGCAAGGGTCTGGCTTCATACCTGATCGTCACCCCCCAGGGAAACATCCTGATTAACAGCGACCTCGAAAACTCGCCTCCGCAGATTCGCAAGAGCATCGAGCAACTCGGCTTTCATTACAAGGACATCAAAATCCTGCTCATCAGCCACGCACACTTCGACCACGATGCCGGCAGTGCCGAAATCATCAGGCAGACCGGGGCGAAATACATGGTGATGGCCGAAGATGTTCCGGTGGTCGAGTCAGGCGGTCGCAAGGACTTTGCCTATGGCAACTGGGCTGGCGGCCAATATCCTCCTGCAAAGGTGGACCGCGCTCTGCACGACGGGGACGAAGTGCGGCTCGGCAGCACAGTGCTCGTCGCCCACCTGACACCCGGACACACCAAAGGATGCACCACATGGACGATGAAGGTTAAAGACAGTGGCAAAACCTACAACGTCGTCATCGTCGGCAGCCCGAACGTCAACTCCGGCCCCGGCTACAAGCTCGTCGACAACACGCAGTACCCGCAGATAGCCCAGGACTACGAAAAGACCTTTCGCGTGCTTAAATCTCTGCCCTGCGACGTCTTTCTGGGCGCGCACGGCAGCTACTTCGACATGGAGGACAAACTGCCCCGTCTGAAAGAAGGTGCCGCAAACCCATTCATCGATCCGGCAGGCTACAAAGCATACGTCGCCGAAACCGAAAGTGCCTTTCAGAAAGAGTTAGCCAGGCAGGAACACTCTCATTAGGAAAATACTGAATCAATCCTGATTGTGAAGGGGAATGGCTTCACAGGGGCGGAAAACCTCGCTCTGCTTAAAGCATGGGTTTACCCGTGCGTTAGATGCTTCATGCGTCGTTGGAGCTTTAGCACCGGCCTGCCGACGGATGGACTTTTCGGCAGTCTCTTCAGCATCTGAGGGAACACTCGTGGAGTTAATCAACTCCGCGCTACTGAAGCAGGCTCTCTTCCGAACGCAGCCTCAGGATGCGGTCCACGGCATATGGAGCGCGGTGAGAGGCCGTATAGAAGTGCCTGACCTGAAGCTCGCCCAGCAGGCCAATGCCCATCATCTGAATGCCTGCCAGAATGAGGATCCCCGCGATAACGAAGATCGGCCCATGCATATCCATAATGTGCTGGCCAGTCACCAGCTTGAGGATAAGCAGCCACGCAGCAAGCCCGGAGCCAGTGGCCATGCCCAATGCGCCGATGGTGCCAAAGAAGTGCAGTGGCCGTGTCATATAGCGCAGCAGAAACCGAATCGTCAGCAGGTCGAAGAAGACGCGGAATGTGCGCGAGATGCCATAGTGGCTCTTGCCGAACTCGCGCGCCGGGTTCGAGATAGGAATCTCGCAGATGCTCGCCCCAAACCAGCTCGCCAGCGCCGGGATGAAGCGGTGCATCTCGCCATAGAGCGGGATGTTCTGGATGACCTCGCGCCGGTACGCCTTGAACGTAGTGCCGAAGTCGTGGATATTTACCCCGCTGAAGTAGGCCATCAGCCAGTTGGCCGCGCGCGACGGAATGCGGCGCATGATGAAGTTATCGCCACGCTGAGCGCGCCATCCGCTCACCACGTCGTAGCCCTCTTCCAGCTTCGCCAGAAAGTTTGGAATCTCGTTCGGATCGTGCTGCAGGTCGCCGTCCATGGCCAGCACGAATTCACCCTGCGCGTGGTCGAAACCGGCCGCAAGCGCGGAGGTCTGGCCGAAGTTGCGGCGCAGTTTGATCACCAGCACACGCGAGTCCACCGCAGCAATCTCTTCCAGCAGACGATATGTGCGGTCGCGCGATCCGTCGTCAACCAGCACCAGTTCAAACGTCTCGCCGACATGCTCCATGACGGCCTTCAGCCTGTCGTAGAGCGTGGTGACGTTATCTTCCTCGTTGTGGAACGGGACGACGATGGAATATTTCGGCACGGTCTGATGATACTCCTTGTTTCTCGCGTGTTCGGCTATCTTTCGAGCACAGGACGCAAGTATGGTTCAGAGATACGATGCTGCAAAAACCTGCGGGATGCGCCAAATCAGGCCCCGACGAGCACCTTGCCGTAACGCTTCTCCACGTAGTCGTCCAAAATGACCTGAAACTCCTCGACAATCCGGTCGCCTTTAAGCGTCGTATAGAGCTTGCCATCCACATAAACCGGGGCCTTCGGCTCCTCAAACGTGCCCGGCAGCGAGATGCCGATGTTGGCATGTTTCGACTCACCCGGGCCATTCACCACGCAGCCCATGACGGCCAGTTTCAGCTCTTCGACGCCCGGGTAGACCTTCTTCCACTCCGGCATCTGGGCCACCAGATAGCCCTGAATGCGCTCGGCAAGCTCCTGGAAGTAGGTCGAGGTGGTGCGCCCGCAGCCAGGGCAGCTCGTCACCTGCGGCATGAAGCTGCGGATGCCGAGCGACTGTAGAATCTGCTGGCCGCAGCGCACCTCTTCGGAGCGGTCGCCGCCGGGAGTAGGCGTCAGGCTCACGCGAATCGTATCGCCGATGCCCTTAAGCAGCAGCGGCGCAAGCCCGGCAGTCGAGGCAACAACGCCCTTCATGCCCATACCTGCCTCGGTCAGGCCAAGGTGCAGCGCGTAGTCGCAGCGCCGGGCAAGCTCCGTGTAGACGTCAATCAGGTCGCGCACGCCCGAGACCTTCGCGCTCAGAATAATCTGGTCACGGCGCAGCCCGTACCGTTCGGCGGCGGCAGCGTTGTCCACAGCGGAGACCACCATCGCCTCCATCATCACATCGCGCGCAGGCAGCGGGTCAGCCAGCTTCGAGTTGTCGTCCATCATTTTCGTCAGCAGCGCCTGGTCCAGCGAACCCCAGTTCACGCCGATGCGCACAGGCTTCTGGTGCTTCACCGCCACCTCGACCATGGTGCGAAAGTTCTCATCATCCTTGCGCCCAATCGAGCAGTTGCCCGGGTTGATGCGGTACTTCGCCAGCGCCTTGGCCGTCTCAGGATACTTCGTCAGCAGCAAGTGCCCGTTGTAGTGGAAGTCGCCGATGATCGGCGTCGTCCAGCCCTTCTTGGCAATGCCTTCGACGATGTATGGCACAGCCTTCGCGGCGTCCTCGTTATTGACAGTCACGCGCACCATCTCCGACCCCGCGCGAGCCAGCGCGGCAACCTGCTGCACCGTGCTCTCAACATCTGCCGTATCGGTATTGGTCATCGACTGCACCACAACCGGAGCGTCCGACCCGACGCGCACCCCGCCAATGTTCACCGTTACCGCACGTCTACGCTCAATTTCAGGCATAAAGTCTCCATCCTCAAGTTTACCATTCCGGCATGGCGAAGACTTCACGATAGACTAGTCACGGCAGCCGGTTTGATGCGCATCTGTTTAAGGGCACGGCTTCAGCCGTGTCGCTCAAAGATCAACGTTCGAAGGGGTTTTAGCCCCTGACGTACGCTTCGAACCTCTCCCATGGCCCGGTAGCTCAGTTGCATAGAGCAGCGCACTCCTAACGCGAAGGTCGCAGGTTGGACTCCTGCCCGGGCCACCACACGCCACAAATCCCCATCGCGCGGTACCCGTCAGGACTCCTGCCCGGGCCACCATCCCGCAAATCATCTTCCACTGCTATCCTCTTCGAGAGATGGCCTTTGCGAACAAACCCTCGCGCAACTTCACCTCCGTCGCCGGCGCGACCACCGCTCTGGTGCTCCTGACCGCGCTGAACTTCGTCAACTACATCGACCGCTACATCCTGCCCGGCGTGCAGGAGCAGATCAAAGGCGAGTTCCACCTCACCGACGCGCAAATCGGCTCGCTCACACTCTGGTTCATGGTCGCCTATATGGCGACCTCCCCCATCACAGGCTGGCTCGGCGACCGCTTCCCGCGCAAACCCATGATCGTCATCGCCGCACTCTTCTGGAGCGGCATCAACTTCTTCACCGCCCACGTCCACTCCTACGACTCGCTCAACCTCAGGCACGCGGCGCTCGGCATCGGCGAGGCCAGCTTCGGCATCTTCGCTCCCGCCATCCTCGCGGACTTCTATCCCGAAGACCAGCGCAACCGCGTCCTGACCATCTTCAACGTAGCCATCCCAGTGGGCGCGGCGCTTGGCTATCTCGTCGGCGGCGTCGTAGGCGAGCATCACGGCTGGCGCATGTCGTTCATCGTCTCCGCCGTTCCTGGAGCCATCATTGCAATCCTCATCGCCCTCTTCATGCGCGAACCGGAGCGCGGAGCCAGCCAGCACGAAAAGGCGAAGCTCGAAAAAGGCACCGTCCTCTCGCTCATCAAAAACCCTGCCTATCTCTGCTCCATCCTCGGCTATGCCGCCGTTACGTTTTCTCTTGGCGGCATCTCCTGGTGGATGCCCTCCTTCCTTCAGCGCGTCGATGGCCGCAGCGAATCCTCCGCCGCGTTCCTCATGGGCGCAATCACCGTCGTCACCGGCCTCGGCGGCACCATCACGGGCGGAGTCATCGCACAGAAGTGGTCCATGCGAAATCCGAAGGCGCTTTATCTGGTCCCGGCTATCAGCGCGGCCACGGCCGTGCCACCTGCACTCGTCTGTTTCTTCGGGCCAAAGCAGTTCACACTCCCTGCTCTTGCCGTCGCCATCTTTCTCATCTTCCTCGGTACCGGCCCCGTCAACGCCGCAACGCTCAACGCGGTGCGCCCGGAGATTCGCGCCACAGCCATGGCCGGCCAGCTTCTCATCATCCACGCGCTCGGCGACGCCATCAGTCCACGCATCATCGGAACAGTCAGCGACCACTCCACGCTCAACATGGGCCTTGGTTCGACGCTGATTACGATGCTGCTGGCCGCAGTGATCTTTTATATCGGCTCGCACTACGCGCCACCGCTGCACTCCTCGGAAGCCGTCGCTGTATGATGCTCGCTGTCGAAGTCATTGCATGGCTTACTGCGCTGGCGTGGCTTTGGAAGCTGGCCGGAGCCGCGCGGGGCCTGCCGCGAATTCCCAATCTGTTCAACCCGCAACATGACCAGACACCGGCAGGCAGCCCCACCATCGTTGCCATCGTCCCGGCACGCAACGAAGCAGAAGAGATCGCCGCAGCGCTCGAGTCTCTGCTCCATCAGGATTACAGCAACCTGCACATCATCGCAGTCGATGACCGCTCCACCGACACAACCGGCGCCATCATGGACGCACTCGCCGCCGCTCACCCCGACAGGCTCACCGCCCTCCACGTCACCGGGCTTCCGCCAGACTGGCTCGGCAAAACCCACGCCATGGCCCTCGCCGCTCGCCACGCCAACGCCATCGCGCGCCCGGGCTACTTCCTCTTCACCGATGGCGACGTCCGCTTCCATCCAGAAGCTGTGCGCCGTTCGCTCGCTCAGGCGGTCGCAACCAGTGCGGACCACTTCGTTATCTTCCCCACACCCATCATCCAAAGCACGGGCGAAGGCATGATGCTTGGTTATCTGCAAATCATGGGCCTGTGGGCCACGCGCCCGTGGCTGGCGGCGAACCCGCGCAACATCCGCGACTCGGTCGGCATCGGCGCATTCTGCCTCGTCCGCTCCGAAGCCTACCGGCAACTCGGCGGCTTCGAGGCGTTGCGCATGGAGATACTCGAAGACCTCAACTTCGCCCGCCGCATCAAGCAAGCCGGCCTGCGTCAGCGCGTAGCCATCGCTCCCGGCATGATTATGCTGCACTGGGCTTCGGGCGCGCTTGGCATCGTCAACGTCATGACAAAAAACCTCTTCGCCGTCTTCGGCTTCAGCACCACGCTGACACTGTTGACCGTTCTATGGCTTGTGCTCTTTTGTCTGTCCCCACTCGCATGGCTCTTCTTGCCGGCAACTCTGATTCCCGCCCTTCTGACTCTCGCATCTGTTATCGGACTCTATCTAGTCTCACGGCGGCACTCGCGCATTTCACCCTGGTACGCTGTGGCGTTTCCTGCTGGAGCAGCTTTATTCATTTACTCCTTGCTGCGCTCCACCATGACCACTCTCATCAACCGTGGAGTCATCTGGCGCGGCACGTTCTACGCACTCGACACACTGAAGACCTATCGAAGGCAGAAGTAACGCAAACCCGAAGCACCTCCGCTACGAGAAAAGCGAAGGCAGCACCTGAGTAGCAGGTCCCAGAACAATCTCACTGAAGGCATCAGCATTCTGCGGTTCTTCGGGGCCGACATACACCGTGCGGATGTTCCGGGCGCGCGCAAGGTGGACCAGTCCCGCCGCAGGATAGACCGAGCCGGAGGTCCCGACAACCAGCAATACCGTAGCCAGATTGAGTTCGCGGTAAATAGCGTCCATGTCGAGTGGCATTTCGCCAAACCAAACGATATGCGGACGAACATGCGAACCACATATCCCGCACCTCGGCAGGCAGTCTGCATCTTCGTGAAAAGCCCTGTCGGGAAACGGCTGTTCGCACCGGACACAGCGTGACTCGAAGAGCGAGCCATGCATGTGGTGAAGCCGGTGAGACCCCGCTCGTTCGTGGAGATCGTCAACGTTCTGAGTGCAAAGGTAGAAGTTGCCGCTCTCCTGCATAAGCCGCTGCTCGATTTGCGCAAGCGCAAAATGCGCAGCGTTGGGCCGGGCGTCAAGCGCATCACGTCGTCGCTGCGAATAGAACCGCCAGACCAGCGCCGGGTTGATCTCCCACGCTTCAGGCGTGGCAACCTCTTCTACGCGATGACCGTCCCACAGTCCGCCTGATCCTCGAAACGTAGCAAGACCGCTCTCGGCAGAGATGCCCGCGCCAGTCAAAACAAACAGACGATCATGCGGAGTGAGAAGCATCTTTTGATGAAAACCGACTCAGCCGCGCGGACCCTTCGAGTTCTTCGGACGAGGATAAAACGCCTCAACGATCGTCGAAATGCCGCCGCGCGGACGAAAGTCGCCGACAACCTTCGCCCACACCGGATTCGCCGCCTTCACAACATCGTCGAGCACCTGGTTGACGATGTTCTCCTGAAAGATGCCGAGGTTGCGATATGTGAAGAGATACTCCTTCAGCGACTTCAGCTCCAGACATCGCTTGCGTGGCATGTAGCGGATCGTGATGCGGCCGAAATCCGGCAAACCGGTCTTTGGACAGACAGAGGTGAACTCAGGATCGTCAACCAGAATCTCGTAAGCCTGAAACTGGTTCTGAAAGGTCTCGATCGAAGGAAACTTCGTATCAAGGCCAGCTTTTGCGTGGTCGTCAGTATAGCCTGTGGTTTTCTTGGGCATAGCTCCATTTTATCGCCATCGGAGCGCATCAGCGCGCACCAGGCATCCCCGCGACTCCGCGCAGTCTGCCTCCGTTCACTGCTGATTGCGCGTTTTATTTTGAATCAGGTGCGTCTCCTCAAACGCGGCAGCAGCCAATTTCGTCTGACCCGTCTTCTGATACAGCCTGCCAAGCTGAAAATGAACGGATCCATCATCATCGCTCGCCTCACCCAACTTCAACTCTTCAATGGCACGCGCATCTTCCCCGCGACTCGCGTAGATCTGCCCCAGCAGCGCATGAACGCGCGGCACCAGCTCCGGCTTCGCAGACAAGCCAATCTTCAGGTGCGGCTCAGCCTCATCAAGATGGTGCTCGTCCATAAGCACTTCACCCATAATGTAATTCGCCTCTGGATCGGACTGATTCTGATCGAGTGCCCGTCGAATCATCCTGTCCGCCAACTCGATTCTGTACTCCTGCAGATAGTTTGCCGCCGCGCCAAGCAATACGGCGAATGCATCAGGAGCAATCTTCAATGCAGTCTCGTACTCCGCTTCTGCGGCGCCATACCTGCCCATGTCTCGATAACTCTCCGCCAGCAGTTCGTGCAGTCGAAGCGAATCTGGAGAAGTCTGGCCCGCACGCAACAGGCATTCCACCGTCAGCGCCTGTCGTGCGCGAACAGACCAGTACAACCCCGCGTCCTGCGTCTCACGATTGCGCACAAGCCGCCTCGCCGCATCAAGCGTCGCCGTGTAGTCTCCCGTAAAAAAAGCGCAGGCCGCCAGCGTAGAGAGCCCGGAAGCGGCAAGTACATGGGCGCCGCGCAGATCGCTCACACAACGCTCATACCGTCCACCTGCAAAATCCTCAGTCGCAGAGTCTGCTGATGTTTGGCGCCATTCGCGCGATGCAGCCGTGGGATGTGCTGCGCCACTCTGCACGCCATTAACCGAAGCCCGCAACTCCACGGCTTCTTCAGACGAGAGTCCTGGAAAGTCCGTCGCCGCAAGGCTCTGATTGAGCTTCGCTAGCTGATCGGAAGTCAGCCCCTCCGTCAAAAGCGCACCATGGCTTTGAGCAAACCCGCGATCCACCTTCCAGACTGCGCCCAGCAACGGGAGCTGCGCATTCGCGGGACCTTTCTCTAACGCGATCCGCACCAGTCCGAGCTGCGCCTGAAGACATCCGCCGGCGTGCATGTCCTGCTCGAACTCAGCTCCGGCATCGGCAAGTTTATTCTGACGAACCAGCACCAGCCCAAGCGAAGACCGTATACACGGAGGATGGCTCCGAGCAGCTAATGCACTGCGGTAAGCTGCAACAGCACGGTCTAGTTTGTTCTGACTACTGAACGAGTCCGCCGCCAACGCCTCAAAATATGGCGACTGGCGACTCATCCCTGCGAGACGGCCAGAGTCCTGCTCCGCCGACTTGAGATACGCGATGCCCAGCCGATACCACGCCTCGCCGTTTGCAGCGTTCAGTCTGGTCGCTTCCGAATACGCCCCAACCGCATCGTCAAACCTGTTCATCTCAAAATATGCCCGCCCCAGATACATGGGAACGTTCCAGTCATCCGGCTTCATCTTCCTCGCAGCAGCAAGATAGCCGACGGCTTCCGCCAGCCTGCCCGCATCCAGACATTCCAGCCCGAGAAAGAAGACAGGCACAAACAGCTTTGGCTGGAGCCGATGCGCTTTGACAAAGCTCGCCATCGCGCCCGAGTAGTCCTTCGCCTGGTGCTGCATCAACCCCAGATTGGCCCAGATCTCAGCCGCTCCTGGTTGAATCGCCAACGCACCCTTGTACTCAGCAATCGCAGCCGTCACATCTCCCGCCGACTGTGCCTGCACAGCAGCAGCGACGTGTTGCTCGAACGGCCCTGACTGCGCGCGCACGCGGCCTGTGCAGAGCAGCAGACACCCCAGCAGCACAACCGTCTTGAAACCGCGCGAACTCATCCTCCAGTAAGTCATCGCCTTACTTTGCAAGCTCAATGTGCAGATCGGACCCTCTTCCGTCATCAGGAACGACGACCGACGCAACATGCCTCTCCTTATCGAAGGACGGCTGCAACCTGACGTCGGAGTGATCAACGGCAACCTTCAACGGCGACTTCGTCAGTCCATAGACTTCTACATTCAGGTTCTTCCACCACGCAGCATAGTCACCTGTATGTGGCCCCAGATGCACCGTCAGTTCCCGACCCTGTTCGTCGCACGTGAACTTCATACGAAGGAACCCTCCGCGCCGGTACGCGAAGCTCTTGCCGTCATCCAGATACACAGAACCCTTGCAATCACGCCCCGGATACACCCGCAACGTCAGCGGCCCCTGCGGCGTCTCATCTGTGCTCTCGACCAGCGGCTCAACGGGAATGATGGAGCCTTCACGAACGAAGATCGGCAGCACAGCCAGCTCCGGCTTGATTTTGATCTTCGTAGCCGCCTCCGAAACCTTCTCTCCCGTCCAGTAGTTGTACCAACCCACCGAAGGCAGCACGACGGTGTAATCGTCCAGCTCATCCGGAAAATGTGCAGGAGCCACCAGCATGTCCCGCCCAAAGAGAAACTCTCCGGCTGCATCTACGTCAACGTCAATCGGATGACGGTCAGCCGTTGCGTCGGGAAACTCCATAAACAGCGGCCGAATGATCGGCATTCCCGTGCGCGACATCTCTTCCGCAGCGGTGTAAAGATACGGCATCAGTCGGTAACGCTCTTCAATATAGCGTCGGCGAATTGCCTCCTGCGCCGGCCCATGCACCCACACCTCCTGGTCGCCCGTGCCCTTGTTCGTGTGGTCGCGGTCGATAGGCTGAAACGCAGCCAGTTCAATCCACTTCGTCAGCAGGTCTGGCTGCGGCGTACCGATAAAGCCTCCCACATCCGCGCCGCTCATGCTGAATCCACTCATTCCAAGATTCAGCAGCATCGGCGTCGTCAGCCGCAGATGGTCCCACGTGCTGCTGTTGTCGCCCGTCCACGTCGCAGCATAACGTTGCCCGCCCGCATAGCTGGCGCGTGTCAGCACAAACGGCCGCACGTCTGGATCAAGCTTCAGCAATCCCTCATACGTGGCGCGAGAGTTTTCGAGTCCCATCACATTGTGCATCTCTGCATGTGTAGCAACGCGCTTCTCGAAGCCCGGCTCATCAATCACGTGCAGCGCATCCTCGCGGATCGTCTTCGTCGGACTGTCAAAGACCGAAGGCTCATTCATGTCATTCCAGAATCCGTCGATACCCGCCTTCACAAACTGCTTGTAAAGCGTGCCCCACCACGCGCGCGTGCTCTGGCTGGCAAAGTCAGGAAACACCGCAGGCCCAGGCCACACCTTCCCCACATACACAGACCCGTCAGGATTCTTCACAAAATGATCGCCCGCCGTACCCGTGTCATAAGGCGCATAACCCGCATCAGGCAGATGCGCAATGTGCAGGTCGGTAATCGCTACAACATGAAAGCTCTGCTTATGCAGATCGTCGATCATCTTGTCGAAGGTTGGAAATCCCTTCGTATCGACGGTAAACGGCCGATAGTGGTCCTGATAGTCAATGTCCAGATAGATTGCATCGGCAGGAATCTTATCCTTGCGCAGACGATCCGCAATCTCCCTCACTCGCGATTCGGGATAGTAGCTGAACCGCGACTGCTGAAACCCGAGCGACCACAACGGAGGCAGAGGCGTCGTCCCCGTCAGCCAGACATAGCTCTGGAGCACCTGCGCCGACGAAGGCCCATAGAGAACGTAGTAGTCCAGCGGCCCATTCTCCGCACCGAAGGCATACGCCGTATGCGACTCCTTGCCGAAGTCGAAGCTCGTCCTCCAATGGTTGTCAAAGAATGTGCCCGCCACCATGCCGCGGTCGAACGAGAGAAAGAACGGAATGCTCTTGTAAATCTGGTCCGTAGATGCCTGAAACTCGAAGGCATCTGTGTTCCACATGGAGTACGCGCCGCCTCTGCGGTCCAGCGGCCCCGGCTTGGCTCCCAACCCGAAAAAGTGTTCACTGGCGGGCATGTCCTTATAGATACGGAACGAGGTGCCATGAAATTCAATCGGTCTCCCAGCGGCAGTCTCCTGAACAACGTGGCCGTCAAGGTCAGTCATGCGGACGCGCATCGTGGCGCGCTCCACTTCGACCCGCAGAGACTTCGTGCGGAAGCCGACCGTCGTGGCATTGTCGTCCTCAACAACCGGCACGCTCGACATGCGCGATGCCGGCAGCACGGCCCAGGAAGCGTCCTCGGGAAGCTCGCCCGTCGCCCCTGCGCGCACACGCACAATGTCGTCGCGCAGCGCGGTAATCTGCATCACTGCCAGGCCGCTCCTGATCTCAATCCCATCTTTCAACGGCGTGCTGGCCGTCACCTTATCCAGCACGACCGGATTCGGTTCAACGGCCAGAGCATCAAGCCCCATCAATAGAAAGAGGCACAGGGTCCAACTGGGGAATACACGGAAAGTCCGAATTCGATTCATTTGTTTCTGATCTGCCCTCTGGATTGATCGGCCAGGTTGTCTCGGACCCCCTGCGCCCGTAAAGCGGAAATTCTACAGTCCCGTTCAAAACTTGTCAGTGGAACAACGGATCGATGTGGATAGTAGCAAGCGAGCGGTCAGAAAAGCGTGCCTCCGCCCCGATGATTCGCCGATGTTTGCATGAGGAAGTCCTTCAGCGCGTACCGGCTTCTTGATAGAAGGAATGTGGGCTGTAGAGGCCGGGATATAATCGCTCTTGCCGCACAGTGTTGATTCGCCACGCTGACAAGGGGAGCGCGTGCACGGAGACTTCTTTATTAATGACTGGCTGATTCAGCCGCAGATCAATACCGTGGAAAAGAACGGCAGGACCTGGCACCTCGAACCCAAGGTGATGCAGGTGCTTGTCCACCTCAGTTCGCACCCGAACCAGGTCCTCTCCAAGGAAAAGCTCATCGACTCCGTCTGGCACGGCACCTTCGTCGGCGACGATGTGCTCGTCCGCTGCATTTCCGAGATTCGCTACGTCTTCGGCGACGATCCCCGCTCGCCCTTCGTCATCCAGACCATCCCCAAGGCCGGCTATCGCCTCATTGCCTCAGTCAGGGCAGATCCTTCATCGCAGGCGAACGAAGCGCACGCAGTCCAATCCGCCACAGACCGCATCCACGAAGCTGGAGCATCGTCAGCTCAAACGACCGCGACCGTCATCGCCCCCGAAACCAAAGCCACGGAAGCAAGCGCACTCGAGCACGAAGCCATCGCCTCCGTAAATCCGGCCCCTCGTCCGCAACGCCGCTGGCTATGGACGTTGCTCGTGGCCGCAATCTGCATTGCCATCGCGGTGACCGCTTATTTCTGGAGAACACTCCATCCCACGCCCTTCGACGCCTTCTGGCAGCCAGTCCTCAGCAGTTCCGCGCCCGCACTCTTCTGCGTCGCCGACCAGAACCAGTACTCCTTCATCACGCTCCGCGACGCCGCCGAACCCACCAAACAGGTCGTCCTCAAAGACAATCTCTCAGCCGTCGTCATCGACGACCTCGACACCATCGTCAAGATCGCCAGCACGCTCCGCACCCACGGCAAGCACTACCAGCTCAAGGGCGAGGAATCGACCTCCCTCTCCGATCTCCGCAACGGCCCATCTATATTTATCGGCGCCTTCGACAATGCCTGGACGCTCCGTTTCACCAAGGCCCTCCGCTTCCATTTCGCCAACAATCCCGAGATGACCCGGTTCGAGATCGTCGATCGCAACAATCCATCCGCCTCAAGCTGGGTTGTCGATCGCACCCAGCAACTAGCAACGAATAACTACGTGGACTACGCCATCATCGCGCGCTTTGTGGACGACACCACCGGCGAACCCGCCGTGATCGTGGCAGGCGTCGGACGCGGAGGAACTATCGCCGCGGGAGAATTTCTCACCAACTCCGACGATCTCGCCCAACTTGCGCCCGCAATGAAGTCGGCAGGCAACAAAAAGAACATCGAGATCGTCCTGAGCACCCAAATCATCGACGGACAGCCCGGAACCCCTAAAGTGGAAGCCGTTCACTTCTGGTAGAACTCCCTCGTCACCCCCATTAATCCACACAAACCAAACGACTTGCTTCATCGGTAAAACCTCGGAATCTCCCCCCGCACAACTTCGGGAAAGATTCGGTGATTGCCCGGGACGCCGCGTGCCCGCGCTCTCTAACGTGGTCTTCGCTTTCCAGACAACCAGAGATTACGTAGTCAGAAAGCGATCCTTCGCGTCCGCACACGGCGCGATTATTCGAGAGGCAAGCACATGCAAGCTATCCCAAAGAGGCAATCGATCGGCAGCACGTGGGCGAGAAGTCTCGCCATCCTGACGACGATGATGTTGGGCCTGACCCTGGGGGCGGTTCCACTTCGCGCCCAGACCCAGGCGTTCACCGCCACACTCAGCGGCACCGTCACCGACTCCACCGGCGCCGTCATCCCCAACACCACCGTCACCCTCACCAGCGCCGAGAAAGGAATCACCCGCACCTTCACCACCACTGCTTCGGGCAATTACTCCTTCCAGCTTCTTCCTCCCGCCATCTACTCGCTCAAAGCGCAGGTCAGCGGCTTCAAAGGATACGAGCAAAAAGGAATTGACCTTGCCGCCGGCACCGCCGCCCACCAGGACATCGTCCTCAGCGTCGGAGGCACCAGCCAGAGCGTCGAAGTCTCCAGCGAACCACCGCTCATTAACGCCGACAACGCCAACATCTCCGCCGACATCTCGCAGAAGCAGATCGTCGAGCTTCCGCTCAACCTTCGCAACGTCTTCGGGCTCGCCTCGCTCAACTCATCGGTCAACAACTCAACCCAGGCCCAGATGGTCAACTCAAACGGCATCTCCGGCTCGGCCGACCAGGACATCTCCTTCCTCAACTTCGGCGGCACGCACTTCGGCACCGCCGCCTATCTCCTCGACGGCACCTGGAACACCGCGCAGGACTGGGGCGGCGTCGTCTACGTCCCCTCCGTCGAAGGCGTCGACGAATTCAAAATCCAGACCAATGCCTTCACCGCGCAATACGGCTGGAGCAGCGGCAACGTCATCAACGTCGTCACCAAATCCGGCACCAACAGCTTCCACGGCGATGTCTTCGAGTTCGTTCGCAACAGCGCGCTCGACGGCAACAACTACTTCAACAACCTCAACGGCGTGAAGCGCCCGGACTTCCACCGCAACCAGTACGGCGGCTCCATCGGCGGCCCGGTCATCATTCCCGGCGTCTACGACGGACGCGGCAAAACCTTCTTCTATGCGCTCTACGAAGGCCTGCGCCAGTCCACGCCAGCCAGCCTGACCGGCACCGTGCCTACTTCCGCCTTCACGCAGGGCGACTTCAGCAGCTTGCTCACCACCACCGTCATCGGCACCGATGCACTCGGACGCCCCATCTATCAGGGCGCGCTCTACGACCCCTACAGCGTGCGTCAGATTACCGCCGGCCAGATCGATCCCAAGACCGGCCGCGTCGCCACGCAGACCGGCTACATCCGCGACGCCATCACGAACAACAACGTCGCAGGCAAGATCGACCCGGTCGCCGCGAAGATCATCGCCGGCAAGTACTGGCCTGTTCCCACCAACGGCAACCTCGTCAACAACTTCTTCGGCTCCTCATCCGCAACTGCGCAGTCGGATGAATACTCCGTCCGCGTCGATCACAACTTCAGCGACCTGACCCGCTTCTTCGCCCGTTACTCGCACAAGTCCGAGCAGAAGACGAACTCGCCCGACTTCTTCGGCAGCGCCAATCCCGGCGGCCCAGGCGTCACCAACCCCAACAACCGCTGGAGCTACGACATGGGCCTCACCCACGTCTTCAGCCAGTCGCTCATCTTAAGCGCCAATGCGGGCATGAACCGCTGGATCGAGCAGTCTGCGACCCAGGGCGACAACTTCAAACCCTCCACGCTTGGCCTTCCATCCGCCCTCGACACCATCGCCGGACAGTTCCCCGGCCTCCGCATCGACGGCTTCTCCGGCCTCGGACCCGGCGCCATCAACGGCCAGGACTCCTACGCCGTCCCGCGCAACTACATCACCTACTCCACCGACATCACCAAGACGCTCAGCAAGCAGACGCTCCAGTTCGGCTTCATGGGCGTCGTCAACCAGATCCTCGGCGGCCACGTCTTCGGCACGAAGATGAACTTCCCCATCGGCTCGACCGCAGGACCCGACCCCACCAACCCGACCCAGGGCACAGGCTTCGGCTTCGCCTCGTTCCTCATGGGCGTCCCCGATAACGGCGGCGCAACCGGCATCAACGCACAACTGGCCACACAGAAGAACTACTTCGGCTGGTACGTGCAGGATGACTGGAAGGTCGTTCCCCGCCTCACAGTCAACATCGGCCTGCGCTACGAGATCCAGACCCCGCTCACCGAGCGCCACAACAAACAGCAGTACTTCGACTTCAACGCCAGCAACCCCGTCGGCACCGGTCTCGGCATCAACACCCCCGGCGAGCTGGTCTTCAACGGCGGCGGCAACCGTCGCGGTCTGTACAACACCGTCTACACCAACTTCGGCCCGCGCATTGGCTTGAGCTATCAGGCAACGCCGAAGCTGGTCGCGCGCACCGGCTACGGCATCTTCTACATTCCGTCCTACACCGGCAACGGTCCGGCCGACGGATACACGCAGAC
Source organism: Edaphobacter sp. (assembly GCF_035763405.1). NCBI lineage: Bacteria > Pseudomonadati > Acidobacteriota > Terriglobia > Terriglobales > Acidobacteriaceae > Edaphobacter > Edaphobacter sp. The sequence goes on along the minus strand of NZ_DASUBE010000108.1, from coordinate 8,030 downwards.
GACGCCCATCCGCGGCACGCTCAACTTCGCTCCGTACGACACGCTCAGCAATCCCATACCGAACGGCATTCTGCTTCCTCAGGGCAGTGCGCTCGGTGCCATGCAGGACGTAGGCCAGGGTGTTCCAGCCGTGCGCAGCAACCGCGCCTCCACGTACCTCCAGCAGTGGATGCTCGGCTTCCAGTACTCCATCCGCCCCAACGACATGATTGACGTGACCTACGTGGGCAACCGCGGCGTCAAGCTGTCGGCAGGCGGCTACGAGCGCGACCAGCTCAACCCGCAATACTTCTCCATGGGGCAGGCCGCACTGCAAACGCTCGTTCCCAACCCGTTCTACAAGAAGATCACCTCCAGCGGCTGCGGTCTCGATCAGCCCACCGTCCAGAAGTGGCAGCTCCTCCGCCCCTTCCCGCAGTATTGCAGCGTCCAGGACCAGGCCGCCCCCATCGGCGACTCTTACTACGACGCCCTGCAGGCCACCTACACGCACCGGTTCAGCTCCGGCTTGTCCGTCCTTGCCTCCTACACGTTCTCGAAGTTCATCGACGACACAGAAGGCAACAACGGCTGGGCCAACTCCGGACCCACCAGCATCCGCAACTACTACGACCTCGCCGCCGAGAAATCGGTCGACGGCAACGACATCCCCCACAGCCTCGTCGTCAGCTACATCTACCAGCTCCCCATTGGACACGGTAAGGCGCTTGGCTCAAACGTCAGCCGCCCCGTCAACGCCCTCATCGGCGGATGGCAGGTCTCCGGTATCTCCACCTTCAAGCAGGGCTTCCCGCTCTCCATCGCTCCGGCCAACAACACGCTCGGCCAATGGGGCGGCGGCAACCGGCGTCCGGACATCGTCGCCGACATGCACGTAGCCCATCCCTCCATCCACCAATGGTTCAACCCCGGAGCCTTCCAGGACCCAACCAATCCCTTCGACTTCGGCAGCGCACCGCGCTACATCTCCACCCTCCGTGCCCCGGGTTATCAGAACTGGGACCTCGCAGCCGAGAAGTACTTCCACTTCACCGAAAACACGCGGCTCCAGATCCGTGCCGAGATGTACAACGCGTTCAACCACGCCAACTTCTACGCACCCAACCAGTTCCTCGGAAATCGAGGGCCTCAGGTCAACGGACAATGGACCGGATCGTTCGCCACCATCGGCAACGCCTTCCCAGCCAGAGACGTCCAGTTCGCAGCGAAGTTCTACTGGTAAACCTCAACCCTTCGCAACACTGTCCGGGCCGCGCGTTCTATTCAACGCGCGGTCTTTTTTCGTCAATTTCCCCCCATCGCAGCGACCCAATGCACAGCGGAAAACTCCGTCTTGCTTAGCCCCTCAAACCAATCAACTAGCCCGTCGCCCGCTCTCGGGAGTAAACTCAAACCCCACAAGCGTCAGCTCAGCCCGCAAGGGAGGAATTGTCCATGAACAGAACTTCGCTTGCATTGACCCTCTTCGCTTTTATCCTTGGTGCCTTCCCCCAAGCCAGGGCACAGGCCGCCGTCGAAGCCGGCGCGATCTCCGCCTCCGTATCCGGCCTTGGAACAGCCGCCAGCCGCACGCTCCATCAGCACCCCCTGCCCACCAGAGCCATCCCACAGCCAGCTACGACCGCACGCACCGCACACGCAACAAGAACGACCGCGAGACGGGCAAAAGCATCAAGCACAGTCGCCACAGCAGCCCGCCACACGCCCAGCAAACAAGGGCACATCGTCGGCGTCTGGCCCAAAGGCGCACTTACGCCTTCGCAGACATCCAACCAGTAGCTGACCACCGTGTTTTGAAGGGCGAATTCAGCCAAGGGGCGGACTTAATCGGACCATCCCTAATTCCGACGACCCAGCGTAGGCCGATCATCCGTCGAGTCAGCCGGGTTATTCGGATTGTTGCTATCAGCCGTCCTGCGAAGCGTAGGCTTGTTGCCATCCTTGCCATCGATGACCCTGCGGCGGTTCTCAATCCGTGCCAGCCGCGCCTTCACCGCGTCAAACTCGCTGGTCGTCACAATGTAGTCGGGTCGCGGCGGCAGGATCGTGGCAATCTCTTCCTCCGAGCGCGCAATGCGGTCCGGCGTCTGCGGATGGTCCGAAAACACCTTGGCCAGCGTGCCGGGCTTATGTTTCTCCAGCGCCGTCAGCTTTTCAAAGAACTGCACGAACGCCTGCGGATCGTAGCCGGCCTTGTACATATATTGCAGCCCCAGCCAGTCCGCCTCCGCCTCAAAGTTGCGCGAGAACTGGAGGAAGGTCACAGGAATCGCAAGCTGCGATGCCTCGTAAATCCCATAACCGGTCCACGATCCGTATGAAATGATCATCAGCGGAATCGAGCCGATCTGCATGTAACTCAACCGCGTCGCCTCGCGCGCCGCATGGTGCGCGCACACATGGGCAATCTCATGCGCCATCACCCCGGCAAGCTCTGCCTCTTCGTCAGCCGCCAGAATCAGGCCCGAGTTGACGTAGAAAAACCCTCCCGGCAGCGCCATCGCGTTGATCTCGTCCGAGTCAACGATCTTGATCGTGAACGGCACCTTGCAGTCGGAGTTCTTCACAATGTTCTGGCCCACGCGGTTCACATACTCGTTCACCACCGGGTCCGTAATCATGTGTGTGGACTTATCAATCTCCATCGCATACTGCTTGCCGGTACCGATCTCCCAATCGACCGAATGCCAGTTGCCCAGGCCGCGTCCGCCGATGTCGCGCGTGCCAATCGCGTTCACATCGTCTTCGCTTCCCTTCTTGATGTGCGGGTCCAGGTCCTGCCCGGGAGAGGGAATGCTGTCCGTCTCAGCCTTCACCGGAGCCTTGTCATCTGGCTTCGCCTTGCTATCGGCCTTTGCGCTGTCGTCAGGCTTGGTCTGCGAGGCCGCAGGCGGCTGGCTGCTTGGCGAAGTCTGTTTACTCGCAGTCTGCGAGTACGCAGCGGCTGAAAAAACAAGCATCGTAGCCAAACCAAGATAAGTAGCCGAGCGCATGGTAGTTCTCCCGTGGACTGACTTCGCTCCCGAAAAAAGATAGACGCAGCCCAACTCTATTGGACGTAGTATGCGCCTTTTCTGTGAGCCGCAACAACTTCAGGGTCGAGCAAAGTGCTGAAGGCGCCCCCATCCGCTCTTAAGGAGCCGCCGAAGCCGGATAATGGCTGTAACCCCTTTTTGTTTGTCACTCCCAAAGAGAATCTGCGTACCCGATCGCCCGCTTTTTTGTTTGTCATTCCCAAAGGGAATCTGCGTACCCGATCGCCCGCTTTTTTTGTTTGTCACTCCCGAAGAGAATCTGTCCCTGTCACCCGCTTTTTTGTTTGTCATTCCCGAAGGGAATCTGCGTTTTCACACCACGTGATCTCGACCGTAGGCGGCGCTTTTGCCGCCGGAGTGGAGAGATCCCCGTATTCTCCCCCAAAACTCAAAACCTCAGCCCACCTCAATGTTCGCTTTCCTAATCCCTAAGCCCTAATCCCTAAGCCCTAATCCCTAAGCCCTAAGCCCTAATCCTCACCACGTGTTATACGAACTCCCATCCGAAGCCGTAGCCTGCGCCCCGGAGTGAACGTCATCAATCCCGGGCTCGGTCTGGTCAATCGTGCTCAGCGTATCGTCCTCCGCCGGAATCCACGTATCAGAACGCCCCGTAATCGGGTCCACCGGCATCGTCTTCAGATACCCCGCCTGCACCAGGTCGTCCAGCGACTGCGGCGCCTTCTGCTTATCCACCGTGTACGAATCAATCGCCTCCCGCATCGTGTGCAGGTCTTCACGCAGCACCGCCTCCTTGGCGCGACGAACGTTCTGCACATACGAAGGGATGGCGATAGCCGCAAGTATCCCGATGATCGTCATCACAATCATCAGCTCCAGCAGCGTAAAGCCCTGCTCGGAATCATGCTCAGCGCCATACCCGGAATTTCGTTCTACAGTCATCGCTACCATGTCGAGTATTTCGTCCCATCCAGAGCAGTGCCGGTGCTCTTCGAGTGTACGTCGAAGACGTTCTGCCCGCCCCACGTGTCGGTGTCGGCGTCGTCCTGGTTCGAGCGAAGCCCCCAGTCGGTATCGCCGGTCATCGGGTCAATCGGGATGCGGCGCAGAAACTTCACCTTCTTGTCCTGAATATCCACGCCATCGACCAGCGTCTGCAGGTCCGGCGGATAGCCGAGCGAATCGGCCTTCACCTGAAACGCTCCCTTGTCCGCAGCATCCTTATAGCGGTCAATCGCGTCGCGCATCTCCCAAAGATCGCGGCGCAGCTCGCGCTCCTTCTGCCGCTTCACCTGAAACCGCGCAATCGGCAAAACAGCGGTGGCCAGAATTGCGACAATCGCCACCGTAATAATCAGCTCGACCAGCGTAAGCCCGCGCTCACCGCCGGATTCGGAGATAGACTGTATGCCCACATCTGCTGGACGCGCCACAGCCGGATTGGTGAGAGCGCGCGCCGGGTTAGCCCTGACAATCACTTCACATGCACCACGGCAGCCGATCCGGTCGCCGGGATATTGTCCTGTGCGCTGTTTTGCGCCCCAACCTTCACCAGCGCCAGGTTCGAGTCGCCCGCTGCAACCGCCTTGAACGTCAGCGTCACAACACTCCCCTGCCCGTTGACCCCGCCAGAGTTCGGCGGCCGCGAAGCAGAAATCGACACAAGCCCGTTATCGTCACGATGGCCCACGGCAATCGCCTGCCCGTCGCGGCTCAGGAAACTGCCCGCATCCACATTCACCAACTGAAGCACGGCCGGGTTGTACTGAAGCTGCATCGGCACCGAGAAGACATCGTGCCCATTACCCAGCATCACCGCCACCTGGAACGTCCCTCCTACCGCCTCCGTCGAGCTGGCCGGAACCACGCTCAGGCTGACCGCATTCGGATTCGCCGGCTGGCCCGATTGAACCTGAGGCTGCGCCGCTCCAGGCTGAGCAGGCGTTGCAGGCTGCGTCATTGTTGCCGGCGGCGCAATCGGCTGAGCCTGCTGGCGAAGCTGCTCCACCATTGCCGCTGCAGCATTCGCGGCAGTCGTCGGCGGCCCAGTGACAGGCTTCTCGGAAAGCCCCGGATTCGGCAGGTCGGCTCCCGGCTGCTGAACAGGCGCACTCGCCTGCCGCAGCTCAATCGCCTGCCCCGTGCCCGTGTCAATCGCCCGCGTGTTCAGGTTCGTCAGCAGCGACTCGCGCACAATATGCGGAATCAGCAGAAACACAATCTCGTTGTCCTGCACCTCTTTGGAGTTCGAGGCAAAGAAAAACTTGAAAAACGGCAGCTCGCCCAGACCCGGCGTACCGCTGATGCTCCGGTTGTCCTGCTTGGTGATGATGCCCGCCAGAATGCTCGGCTCGCCTTCCTTCAACTGAATCGTCTGGTCGATGACGCGCTGGCCGATGATCGGCTCCGTAACGCCGCTGATCGTGACATTGCCGTTCTGCGACGAGACCTCAATATGCATCTTCAGCGTGACTTCGTTGTCATAGTGGACCGTAGGCGTCATGTCGATATTGACGCCGACATCAATAAACGTGAACTGCGTCTGCACGCCAATGCTGGCCACGCCCGTCGAAACACCCGCGTTATACGAACCCGTAGCAATCGGAATCTTCTGTCCAATCTTCAGTTGCGCACGCTGGCCGTCCGAAGCGCGAATGCGCGGGTTCTGCAGAATCCGCGTGTCTGCATCCGAAAGCAGCGCGTTCAGCGTACCGCCCGAGATCCCCACGGCAAAATTATTCGCATTGATGTGCGCCAGCGAGTTCAGCGTAAACGTGGACGGATTCACCGTGCTGCTGCCCGAAGACGACCCACCCGTGTTCGTCGCGGCCGTGCCATAGGGGTTCGCCTGCGGAGTCAGCGTGATCGACTGCGGCAGCGTAATCCCCAGGTTCCGCAGCTTGTCCCGATTCACCTCAAGAATCGCCACATCCACCACCACCTCAGGCTTTGCGCGATCCAGATCATTCAGCAGCTTCTGCACCAGCAGCAGTTGGTCCGGCGTGGCTCTTGCGACAATCGCGTTCTGGCTCGGCACCAGGTAAATCTTCGTGCTCGGGTCCAGCAGGTTGCGGATCGCGGTCAGGATCTCGTTGCCGTCGGCCTGCTGGCTGGCGTTCGTCAGGTAAAACGTCTGCACCGCCATCTCTTCCAGATCACGCCGCTTCTGCTGCGTATTCTGCGCGACAAAGATCGTGTTGGCCGTAACGGGCTTATAAAACGTCCCTGCAATCGTACCCACAATGCGCAGCGCATCCTGCAGGCTGACATGGGTCAAATCAACCGGAATGCGCTTGGAGGTGTAGTCGGGGTCAAAAAGAACGTTCAGACCGGCAGCCTTGCCAATGGCCTGGTAGATGACCTTCGAGTCTTCCACCATGTGCAATGTAATGGGTTCGTTCGAGACGGGCTTAAGTTCGACAGGGCCGGTAATCGTGCTGAGGTTCTTGATCTCAGCCGCCTCCTGCTTCTGCTCCGGCGTCGCTATCGGGGCAGCAGGAGCGGCGGGTGCGGCGCTCGCCGCGGGCGGCGGCTGTCCTTCATGCAGCAGCCGGTCAAGCTCCTGCTGCGCCGTCTGGTTCGAGGGGTCAATCTCAACTGCCCGACGAAACTCATTCAGCGCGCCGTTGTAATCTCCGCTCTGCCGCAGCACCCGTCCGCGGTCAATATGCGAGACCGCCGCCATAAACTTCATCCGCTCATAGCGTCCCCTGAAGCGAATATCGCTGGGCTTCTTGAGCAGCGCCTGGTGGTAGTCGTTCATCGCGGCTTCGTAGTCCTGATGCGCCTCCGCATCCATGCCGCGCTTGTTCCACTTATTGGCGGACTGCGCGTGTGCCGCCGGCGCGCCCGCCACCATAAGGACGCCTGCAACGAAGACGATGGGAACCGCTCTGAGAATCGACATCGGCAATTTGCTGATTGTTGTGTACCCGCGACCCATGCTTCTGTTTGCGTCCTTCTGTGTGTGGCGTCCGGGGGAGAACACGCCTGCCCGCTTGTCGATATTGGGGAGGACGCCGCCCGTACCGGCTTCGCCTTCCAGGCCCTTGCGCTCGGGTGAGTATAACATCTGCACTGTCACTGGCCTCACTCTCAGGGGGTGCGTGTCTTGAGTCATTTCGTGGGCGCTCAACCTGCCGCCTCTGCCTTGCCTATTGATGTGTGAGCGTTCTCCCTCTTGCCGTGGCTCATCAACGTATCGTCATTCTGACCCTGAGCGAAGTCGAAGTGGAAGAATCTCCGCATTTTCTCGCGGCTGCACAAACCTCCGCATCCAATCAACCATGATACTTCTATGAAAAATTCTCCAGGTCGCGTCCTAACGGGATTCATTCCGCACTTGATTCAACCCGTTCATCCCGCGCCACTGGTTGGACGCACCACCACACGCAACCGTAAGAGCACGCCGCCTGCATCTTTTGAGTGACGTACCCGCATGTTAAAGTAGAAGGTTCATGCCTCGTTCCCTCTCCAACCCGACGGCCGCCCACCAGCCCAAACCCGCGGGCAAACCCAAAGACCGCGACCCCATCGCCGCCGGGCAGCGCGACGCCTCCTTCAACCGCTCCGCCAGCTTCAACTACTTCCTCTCCGACCGCTTCGAGGCCGGCGTCGCCCTGCGCGGCACCGAGGTCAAATCCATCCGCGAAGGCAAAGCCAATCTCAAGGACGCCTACGGCCTCCTCAAAGACGGCGAGTGCTTCCTCCTCAACGCACACATCGGCCCCTTCTCCCACGGCAACACCATGAACCACGACTCGCTCCGCACCCGCAAGCTGCTCCTGCACAAAACCGAACTGCGCAAGCTCGAAGCCCACACGCGCCAGAAGGGATTCACCCTCATCCCCGTCCGCCTCTACTTCAAAAACGGCCGCGTCAAATGCGAACTCGCCCTCGCCAAAGGCAAGCAGGACTGGGACAAGCGCGAAACCGAACGCAAACGCGAAGCCGACAAAGAAGCCCGCGCCGCCGTCGCCCGCAGCCAGCGCCGCTAAAACTTGACACCGATCCAATTCAGCACCACTTCACGTC
>NZ_DASUBE010000107.1:0-19191 GCF_035763405.1 Edaphobacter sp. | reverse complement strand
CGGCACTGCGATACATGCTCCTGAATCTCTTCCACGCGACGGCCCAGGCGAACGCCGAGGGCAAGCATCTGCTCCCCGATTCCGTCCTCAAAATCCGTGACCAGGCCAACCTGCGGAAGCTGGCCGACGCCCGCACATTGCTCGCAGAGTTTCTGTCCCAGGAGGGACCGGACAGGGGCAAACAGTGAGCCGCCCGATGCGTTTTCCGAGCCGGACGGGACGGCTGTTCTGGTTTCTTTTCTGGCTTGCGGTTGGCCCGCTTGTCCTCATCTTTCCGGCGTCGGCATGGCTTTACTGGACGCTCACGCCGTTGCAAAAGGTCTACCTCACGACCTATGCCGCCAGCTCCGTAGGGGCGGGGATACCGCACAGCGAAATGACGATCCGATGGGTGATGAAGACCGCGCCCAAGCGGAAGCCGATACCCGCTTTCGCTGAGGATGTTGTTTCCGGGCCGGACCCGAAGCTACCCGTCAATCTCTCGCCCAAAGCCATCGCGGAGGGTTGGCGTGGAGTGTCCTATAGCGCCCCGGAGAAAGTGCCCGCAGACGCGCTTGCCAAGGGATTGCGCGACTACGTTTATGACGGGGTAAGCGTGTGGTGGCTGTTTGGCAGACCGATGCTCAACAGCCTTGCCGTGCTGATGCTGCTCTATGTTTTCCGGCTCTGGATGAAGCAGGGTTTTGCCCGGAGTCGGCAGCAGGAAGAACGTCACGGACGCAGAACCAAAGGCCCGGAGCTGGCATCGTCTTTACGGTGGCCGAGCGCAAAGACGGACGGCATACGGTTCCGTTTGCGCTTCGAGAACGCGCTTTTGCAGTGGCTTCCATTCGGGCCAAGCTACTGCGTCCCGAAGCGTCTTGAAGCCAGCCACATTCTGATGATGGGCGACACCGGGGCGGGCAAGTCGAACGCCATCCGGCAGCTACTTCGCCAGGTGCGGGAACGCGGAGAAAGCGCCATCGTCTACGACCCGGCAATGGACTTTGTGAGCGAGTTCTACTCTCCCGCGCGGGGCGATTTGATTCTCAATCCGCTGGACCAGCGTTGCCCATATTGGGGGTTAGGCGATGAGATCGACCGCGACGAAACAGCGGCGACCATCGCCGCCGCGTTCCTGCCGGAAAAGGAGTACGAGAAGGAGTTTTTCACCGATGGGCCGCGCCGGATACTGGCCCATCTGCTCAAACGGAGGCCGCAGCCCAGGGACATTCTGAGCATGATGGCCGAGCCGTCACGAATCGAGTTTGCGGTGAAAGGAACGCCGCTTGCCGCGCTGCTCGATGCGGGAGCACCGGCGCAACGGGCGGGTGTTCTGGCGAGCTTAAACATGGTGGCCGACAGCTTAGAGCTGTTGCCGGAGTGGGAGCATACGAGGCCGACGTTTGCGACGGCGGAGTGGTACACCGAGCGTAAGCGTTGGGTATTTCTCACGTCCACTCCTGCCTACCGCGCGAAGATTCTGCCGCTGCATTCCGTGTGGCTCGATTTATTCATCCTTCGCATGATGGGGTATTGCGAAGACCGCACGTCGAAGCCGGTATGGTTTGTGCTGGACGAACTGGCAAGCCTTAACAAGCTGCCGCAACTCCATACCGCCGTCACCGAAAATCGCAAGTACGGGAACCCTGTTGTAGTGGGTTTTCAGGGCCGCAGCCAGCTTGAAAAACGCTACGGGCAGGACGCCGAGGCGATGCTTTCGCAGCCCGCAACCAAGCTGTTTTTCAAGACTACCGAGCCACGCGCCGCGAAGTGGATTTCCGATGCTATCGGGGAAATTGAAGTGGAGCGGTTGAAGGAATCGCGCAGCATGAAGCTGTTCGGCAGCAGGAAGTCGTATGCGATGGAGATTGCAACGAAGCCGCTCGTCATGGCTTCGGAAATCTCCGGCCTCGAACCGTTGCACGGCTTCATCAAGCAGGAAAACAAGGTTGTTCCCGTTCACTTCCAGTTCGCAAGGAAGTACGGCGGACAGGGGGAGTTTATCGAGCGCAAGTTGCCAGTTGTGCCCAGGCCGTCACCGCCGACGCCGGTAGTTCGCACAGAGCAACCCAAACCATCGGCAGCGGTTCAGACTACGCTTCCACTTTTTGATGCACCCGCTGATACGCCCACCGACAAACCCAAAGAAGCGTTTGTGTGGGACGAGTCCAAAGGGATTGAATGACGAGAAGCACTTCGAGACAAATCAAATCTCGTGAGCAAAAGATGCGAGGGAAAAATGAAATTTCGGCATTTTCGATTGGGCAATGTTCGAGGGGCTGTCAATACGCGCATTCAGCCGTGGCATCGTTATCACGGTTTTCTCACGATCATCCGTGAAAGGTATGAAGCGGAAGCGAAACGGTATGACCCGCAGCCCAAGCCGGGGGTGAGAATCTACCGTGTTACAGAAGACGTGCGTGAACGCCTTCAGTTGGAGGTCGAGACCTTCTATCTATTTGCCAATATGCTCCTCGACCAGATTGCGGTCAACGTCAGGTTCTTTTTTGGCTTCACGCGTGGTCGTAAGACAAAGCTACATCCCAACGGTGAAGACTGGAGTCATTTGACGCTTCTCGACAAGTTGGCGAAGGACGCTTCAGCTCTTGGGTTATCAGGGGATGTCGATACCATCATTACTCAGGCAGACGCATTCAGGCGGCTTCGGACGTACCGTAACTCGTCCATCACACATTGGGACGCGAGTGATACCCACCTCTCAACCTCATGGGACGGAAAGGATTTAACCATTCATCTCGGGCTTGTGGGCAGTCCAACAGAGGTCAAACGCCGCCGTGACTCCGGCTTCGAGTTCCAAATGACTGTGCCGATTCCACGGTTATACGACATGTTGGACAAGTATGCGGCCACTGTCCAGATGTTTCTTGAAGCAAACGTGACGCGGTTCGTGGGAAAGTAGTCCGCCACACCTCGCAGGAGCACTCTCATCGGCTGAAGAAGCTATTAGCTTGCTAAAAGCACTAAGCGAAACCGAACAGCGGCTTGAGTTCCTTCGCCCGTTTCTGAATCAACTCCATAAGCTTGGGGTCTGCGTCCAGTTGTCGGGAAACCTCCGCCTGAGCCCACGTCCAGACCTCTTCCGCATTTATGGAAATGCCCCCACAGTGCCTCACCAAATCGGCACACTCCTGAATAAACAGCCGCTTGTCTTCCACATCTCCACCATCCGCATTTGGGAACAACCGACGCCCGACGACTCCCCCGGCAGCGCCGCCAAGTGCTTTCGCCGTTACCCACTCTTGCCACTTGGCGGGTTCACAATCGGGAAGTTGGGGCTTGACGGCGGCCATATAGCCCTCAAATCTGTTCATCGCATTATTGTGATGAATCTTCGGTCGGACTATCTCAAATGGAATTCTGCCCATCCGTTCGTAGAAGATGAGATGGGCTGCTTCATGAGCACATAAAGCAGCAATGAAGCCGGGTTGATTGTAGAGGTTCATCATCCCGGCATACGTACTTTTGAAGCCTTCGGTGGCCTTCTGTGCTTCCGTCAGTTCGCTTACATCAATCACACATCAGATTCTAATCTGCCTCGCAGTCTTGGGAGTAATCCGATCATCGAATCTAAATCGGAACCGGAAAGCCGGTTTGTAGTGAGTAAGGGACTAGAATTTTTCGTATGCTGACGATCTCCAAGCCGCTGTCAGCCTCGCAGGTACGGACGTACCATGAGCGGGAGTTTGCGTCAGAGCGGCAGAACTATTGGAGCCGCGACCAGCAAGGGCATAGTGAATGGCAGGGCAAGCTGGCCGAGCAATGGGGCTTATCGGGGCCGGTTGGCAATGAGCACTTTGCGCGTCTGACCGAGGGGCGGCATCCGCACACAGAAGCACAGCTTGTTCGCCATCAGGCTTCCAAAACTTACGAGGGAAAATTTGGCAAGGAAGTAACGAGCGTAGAGCATCGTGCCGGTTGGGATGCTACGTTTTCCGCGCCAAAGTCGGTTTCTCTTACCGCCCTTGTCGGCGGGGATGAACGTGTAAGAGAGGCACATCGAGAGAGCGTCCGCGTGGCGCTTAACGAGTTGGAGAAGTACACGCAGGCCCGCATCGGCAACATCCACGCGCCGGAGACGACCGGCAAATTCGTTGCTGCTACCTTTGAGCACGACACCGCCCGGCCTGTGGATGGCTACGCCGCGCCGCAGCTTCACACCCATGCCGTAATCTTCAACGTCACCGAACGCGACAACGGACAGACACGCGCCTTGCAGCCGCAGGAGCTATTCGCATCGCAGCGGTATGCTACTAGCGTTTACCGTTCTGAGTTGTCGATGCGATTGCAGGGTTTGGGCTATGAGCTGGAGCGCGGCAAGCATGGACAGCCGGAGATTAAGGGCTATACGAAGGAGTATCTGGAAGCCAGTAGCCCACGCCGGGGACAGATCAAAGACCATCTGCGCGAGATGGGGATAGACGGTGCGGGAGCCGCGCAGGTCGCAGCCCATCGAACGCGGGACAGCAAAGAACTGCTATCGCCGGAACAGGTATTAGAGAGACACCGGAACCTCGCCGAGCAGTATGGACACCAGGCCGACCGGATTGTTGCCGAGGCGCGGGCGCATGAACAGCGTCACGTTCACGAACCCGCGCTGAATCGGAGCACCGTGGCCGCGCAACAGGCCGTCACGTATGCCCGCGATCATTTGTTCGAGCGTTCCGCCGTGCTGGACCGGCGCGACCTTCTGGAAGCGGCGCTTAATCGCGGCATGGGTGAAACAACGTATGCCCATATCCGTCAGGAGTTCGCGCAGCGGGCCGCGCGGGGCGAGTTCCGCACGGTCCATCATGCAGGCGCAGGACAGCAGTACACCACCGCTGCCATGCTGCGCATGGAACGCGAGATCGTTACACGGATGCAGGAAGGCAATCAGCGCGGGATGAATGACCCGATGCTGGTTTCTCCGCAGATTCGGATTGCGACGGAAGACCGCCACCCGGAGCTAAATGCTTCGCAGCGTCAGGTAGTCAATGATGTTTTTCTCTCCCGCGAAAAGATAGTGGGTTTGGATGGAATCGCTGGCGCGGGCAAGACAACGGCGCTGGCCGTCATCCGTGAAGGTGCAGAGGCACAGGGGTACAAGGTCGAAGGCTTCGCGCCCACGTCCCGCGCGGCGCAAAAGCTGGCCGATGCAGGCATGGAAACGTCCACGCTGCAAAAACATCTTGCGCGTGGAGAAAAGCCGGATACCGGCGAGCGCCGCCTGTATGTGCTCGATGAATCCTCGCTTGCGTCCACCAAACAGATGCACGAGTTTGTAAATCGCCTGCATCCCAATGACCGCGTGTTGCTGGTTGGCGACCGGAGACAGCATGAGGCAATCGAGGCCGGGCGTCCCTTCGCGCAGCTTCAGGATGCGGGCATGAAAACGGTGAAGCTCGATGAGATTGTCCGGCAGAAAGACCCGGAGCTGAAACAGGTGGTCGAACAGCTTGCGCGGGGCGAGGTGCGCGAGGCCGTGCAGGGCTTGGAGCGGCAGGGCCGCGTCCATGAGATTGCAGTACGTGACGACCGCATTACAGCCATAGCGAAGGAATACGCAAAGTCGCCGGAGGGTATGCTGGTTGTCTCGCCCGACAACCGCTCCCGCGTGGAGATCAATCTGGCAATTCGTGCCGAGATGCAGGAGCGCGGCTCAGTCAGCAAAGACGACCATCGCATCGAGGCGCTTGTACCGCGCCAAGACCTCACCGGCCCGGAGCGCACATGGGCGGCGCGGTATGAGTTCAATGATGTAGTGCGCTACGCTCGTGCGTCGAAAGAAACCGGCATGGAGCGCGGAGAATACGCGCGGGTCAAGAGCGTGGATGCAGAGAAAAACCTGTTGACGGTGGTGCGGGCCGATGGCTCTGAGTTGACCTATGATCCACGCAGGCAGCAGGGAGTATCCGTCTATCGGGAGGAACCACGCAGTTTCGCCGTGGGCGACCGCATCCAGTTCACCGCGCCAGCCAATGACTTGAAGATTGCCAACCGCGAACTTGGAACCATCGAGAGTATCGGCCATGATGGGAAACTGAGCCTGAAAATGGACGGAGGCCGCGATGTGCAGCTTGACCCGCGCGAGCATCCGCATCTCGATCACGGCTATGCGGTGACGAGCCATTCCAGCCAGGGACAAACCGCCGAGCGGGTGTTGATTCACGTCGATATCGAGCTGGCCGCGAAAGACCTGCTCAACAGCCGCATGGCCTATGTTGCCGTCTCACGCGGCGCGGTAGACGCACAGCTTTACACTAACGACCGCGCGAAGCTGCCGGAGGCATTAGGGCATGACGTGTCCCACGAGAGCGCCCACACTCCAGCGATAAAGCCGGAGCAATCCATCAAGCCGCCACAGCCGGAAATCGCGCCGGTCATTGAACACGGCATGGGCTTAGGGCATAGCCTTTAAGCTATGAATCGTCCCTGTAGAATGGTGTCTTGCATTCGAGAAATGCACAGAAATCGAGAAATCGCCTGCACAGTTTCTACACAGTCAAAAACAGGCTATTTATCTCTCGATAAATCAGCGATTTCTAAAAACCTACTCACCCGCTCAGGATGACAAGGTTATTTATGTTGTGAACTTCAGACTTGGGACACTAGCGAGGAGCGGCGGTGTTCCAGTTGAGATAGATGGGGTTGCCGAGCAGTTGGAGCCGGCCGTCGGGGGTGATGACGTCGGTTTCGAGCCAGTGGTGTTTTCCGTCGCTGGGCCAGGTGGCGTGGAGGGTCTGGTCTGCTGCGGTGATGGTCTGGTTGGGAAGCGCGTCTGATGATTTGCCATCGAGCAGAAACTGAACTTTGGAGCCTGCGCAGGCTGCTGCGTGGACGGCGAGGTCGAGGGTGGTTCCGGCTGGCGCGGTGAGGAGATCGCCCATGTGGGCGGTCTGGTTGCTGACCGTGCCGGTGACTTCGAGCAGGCGGTCGTGAGAGGCGGTGGTGTCGACGAAGACGTGGCCCTCGCGGATGGCTTGGAGGATGGCTGGGACGGAGAGTTCGGTGGCGTAGACGACCGTGGCCGGGTGGCCAATGGTGCTGATCCCGCCGGGCCTGGGAACGGGACGGTGCGTGTCGCTGCCGCCGATGGCTGTGATGCGCAGGCCTCGGTTGAGCTGGGCACGCCAGTAGCCGGTGTGATTCTGGCCGCGGTCGGCGTTGTCGCCGTTGACGGCCTCTATAGCGTCGGTGAGGTGCATGTCGAAGTTTTTGGGCGACCAGCCGCAGCCCATGCAGATTTCGCCGGTGGGGCTGGCGGGATGGTTGACGCTGGCGAGTGCGCCGAGACGGTGGGCGGCGCGGAAGATGCTGTTCATGTCTGGCGCGCGGGGACTGCCTAGCTCGAAGTCGATGAAGTCGGTGGTGCCGAAGATATTGAAGTGGCCGGAGTAGGTGGTGAGTTCACGACCGGGAATGAGAAGTAGCTTGTCGAAGTAGGGCTGCATCTCGCGCTCGTCGTCGAAGTGGGAGATGGTGTTGTGGTCGGTGACGGCGACGAAGTCGAGACCCTGGGCGACGGCCTTCTGGAGCGTGATGAAGAGCGGGCAGGGGACGGGTTTGCCGGATTGACTGGGGCAGGAGCCGTCGCTGTGGGCAGTGTGCATGTGGAGGTCGCCGCGATACCAGCGGGCTTCGGTGCTGAGGGGGTGGTCGGTGAAGCTTTCGGCACCGCCGGCTTCGCCTTTGCGGGTGAAGAAGATGTCGGCGGTGTAGGTAGCGGATTTGCCGGGGCGAAGGTTGGCGACGCCGATGAGCAGGTGCCAGCGTCCGGGCGGGATGGGGCCGGGTAGGTAGGAAGGTGTGGCGTCGGGGATGCCGATGGTGAAGGAGGATTTGTTGCCGCCGCTCCAGCCGCGGAAACGCTGGGGGTCGCGGACGCCGAGGTCGAGCGTGGCGTGGTCCTGCTTGCCGGTGTAGCTGAAGTTGACGGTGATGCGCTCGATGTTGGCGGGGACGGTGAAGGGAATTTCGAGGTAGGCGTTCTGCTGCGCGCGCGTGACGGTGCCATGAAGAGTGAGGCTGGGGCGAGCGGTTTGCGCGCGGGCGAAGCTGGAAGCAGCGAAGGTGAAGACAAGGACAGAAAGAGTTATCGGTAACGTTGCTGAATTTTTCATCCTAATCATTGTTGTTCAGATTCGGGCAAGCGTAAACCCCGGAGCTTTCCTATGGTGGAGCGTGAGATAGGGCAATTGTTGGGCCATTTGGGTGCAAAGTTCTGCACGGTTGCATGGAATGGTGCTCTGAGGGGTGCCGGGTTCTTTCTGTAAGTTGATGATTTCGCTTGTTTTAGCTGGGATGAAAAGAAATGTTGGTTTGGGTGGCGAATTGCTTTGAAGTTAGGTAACTGGTTTTGGGTGGTCGTGTACGAGCAGATTGTTCAAAGCCGAAGACGGTTGTTCTACGAGTAAAAACTAATCGGATTAAAAGGAATTCTTGAAATGCTGAAAAAGCTTCTTCTCCTTAGCTCTGCGCTTTTCCTGGTTGCTGCTCCGTTTGCGAAAGCGGACCCCATTGGGACAGTTGCTACGTATTCACTCACGTTTGACGGTTGCACCGGCGGTTGCGGTTCCGGGCCCTTTGGCACGATTACGCTCACCCAGAGCGCGACTGGTGTTGTTACGGTGAACGAGACCTTGGCTTCTGGTGTTGCGTTCGTTGGGACCGGAGCCGGGCGATCGATTGAATTCAACTTGACCGGAAGCCCTGCCGTTACGATTGGCAATATTACCAGCCCATTCTTCTCATCCGGTTCAGACTCGGCCTCGACCTTTGGTGACTTTGGCTACTCGCTTTCATGCTATGACAAGGTGAATAAGACGGGTTGCGGACCGGGTGGATCGAAGCCAAATCCCGGGCCGCTGTCGTTTACCGTGACGAATGGCACCGGAGTCAACGTTTCGGACTTTATAGCCAACTCCGACGGGTACTTCTTCGCCTCTGACGTCAGTGGCGTCACCGGGAACACGGGCAACGTTGCTGCCAAGGGTGGAACGACGCCCCCGGCAGTACCGGAGCCTTCGTCGCTGCTGCTGTTCGGCACGGGCGCTCTGGGCGTTGCTGGGTTGATTCGCCGCAAGCTGTTTTAGGCGCGGATTTTTAGGGCAAACGTCATTGCTGCTCCTGCTGGTTCCCGGCGACGGGAACCAGCAGGAGCAGTCTGCTTTTAGGCGGGAGCGGAAACTCAATAGCGCGGGATGGTGGGGTCGATTGAGCGCGACCAGGCATCAATGCCTCCGGCGAGCGATTGAACGTGTTCGAAGCCCTGGTTGCGAAGCCAGATGGTGACGTTCAGGGAGCGCATACCGTGGTGGCAGAGGACTACGATAGGAACGTCGGGGTCGAGTTCGGCGTGGGCGCGGGAAGGTACGTCGCCCATGGGCATGAGAACGGAGTCAGGTAGCGAGGCGGTCTGGAACTCCCAGGGCTCACGCACATCGAGCAGGAGCGGTGCGTTGGGTTGCTGGCGCAGTTGGGCGAAGGCTTGGGGAGAGATTTCCGGTTCGAGCATGATTCAAGGATAATTCTAACGAAGGGGATGAATCGGGGTTCAGGGTTGATGGGGAAAAGCAGGTTCTCCGCCTGCGGCGAAGGATGGGCACCCGGGGATTGGGGCTAGTGGGCAAGAGCGGCTTCCTTCCCCTTCGACTTCGCTCAGGGGGCGGAATGGAAATACAAAAGACTGCGGAATGAATATGCAGCCGAGAGTTTGGAAAGAGCAGGTGACGGATCTTGGAAAAAGTATTGATTGTGGAAGATGAGGTCCATGCGCGGACGGGCCTGACGGAGCTGGTGGGGAGCTGGGGTTATCGGGCGGAGTGCGCGGCCGACGGGGTGGAGGGTCTGGAAAAGGCCGTCGAGTGGGCCCCGGCGATTGTTGTCACCGACCTAAAGATGCCGCGCATGGATGGCATGGAGCTGCTGCGCAAGATTGGCGACCTGCCGCAGCGGATTGCCGTGGTGATGCTGACGGCGCAGGGGTCGATTGAGTCTGCCGTGGAAGCGATGCGGATGGGGGCTTACGACTACATCCCGAAGCCGGTCGATCCGGTGCGGCTGAAGACGATTTTGCAGAATGCGAGCAGGCAGCGGGAGGCGGACGTCGAGATGGAGGTGACGCGGCGGCAGGTGCGCGATACGGGCGTGCTGGGGCCGCTGGTGGGGAACTCGCCGCAGATGCGGGAGGTGTTTGCGCTGATTGAGCGCGTGGCGCCGTCGAATGTGTCGGTGCTGGTGACGGGAGAGAGCGGTACGGGCAAGGAGCTGGTGGCGCGGGCGCTGCATGACCTGAGCGCGCGGCGGCTGAAGCCGTTTGTGGCGGTGAACTGCGCGGCGATTCCGGAGACACTGATTGAGAGCGAGATCTTTGGGCATGAGAAGGGCGCGTTTACCGGCGCGCTGGAGCGGCGCGCGGGGTGCTTTGAGCTGGCCGAGGAAGGGACGCTTCTGCTGGACGAGATTGGCGAGATGCCTGCCGCGACTCAGGCCAAGCTGCTGCGCGTGCTGGAGGACCGGAAGCTGCGCCGGTTGGGGAGCAAGGTGGAGACTCCGGTGGATGTGCGCGTGGTGGCGGCCACGAACAAAGATCCGGAGGAGGCTGTGGCCAATGGAGAACTGCGCGGGGACCTTTATTACCGGCTGAATGTCTTCAATATCAAGATGCCTCCGCTGCGCGAGCATTTGATGGATGTGTCGTCGATTGCGGAGAAGATGATTGACGACATGAATGAGCGGCATCATTGCACGGTGGCCGGCCTGAAGGATTCGCTGATGCAGCGGCTGGAGAGTTATAAGTGGCCGGGAAATGTGCGGGAGCTGCGCAACACGATTGAGCGCGCGGTGATTATGGCGGGAACAGGAATGCTGGGCGTGGAGCACCTGCCGCAGCACTTCGGGGAGCCTGGGTTTGCGCCGCCTCCGACGAGCGGGGTACATGCTGCGGTGACGGCGACCGGCAGGGCTGCGGATGCGGCTGCCGCCGCTTCGCGCGAGGTGCAGCGGTATCTGGACGACCAGAATACGGTGCGCGTGGAGGTGGGCACGACGGTGAATGAGGCAGAGCGGCAACTGATTCTGAAGACGCTCTCTTCGACGCACAATAACAAGACGAAGGCTGCGGAGATATTGGGGATCAGCTCGAAGACATTGCAGAATAAGCTGAAGGAATACTCGAACTCTGCGACGGAGTAAGGATGCGGCTGAAGACGAAGCTGGTGCTGTGGCTGACGGCGCTGATGTTCGCGATTGTGCTGCTGCTTTCGGTGCTGTTCGTGGGGGAGCTGCTGCGCCAGAGGATTGAGCAGACGGCGGCAACCAACGACGTGATGGCGCATGAGGTGCTGCTGGCAACGCGGTCGGCGGTGGAGTTCGGGCTGCGGCTGCATCCTCCGGTGGACACATCGGACAATGGAGTGCATGATGCCGCGCGAGACGCGCTCAGGGACCAGACGTCTCTTCTGGATTTGATGAATGCGATTGTGCGCTACTCACCTACGGTGCAGGACGTGAGCGTCACTGATGCGTTTGGGATGACGCTGCTCAGCACGAACCCGGACGCGGTGGACCATCCGTTTCCGTATAGGATGGCGCTGAGCCGGGTGCAGACAGGGGGCATGATTTTGCAGACGCGGGAGGTATTCGGACCGCCGCGCGTGCTGGACATCTCGCAGACGCTGGAACGGAATGGGATGCCGTTTCTGATAGTGCATGTGGGAGTGCGTTCGACCTTTCTGAAGAACTCGTATGAACCGTGGCTGCGGGCGGCGCTGTGGTTTGCGCTGCTGGCGGGGTTGGCCTCGATGGTGGCGGCGGCGCTGACGGCGAATACGGCGTTGCGGCCGATTGAGGAGATCAGCACGCAACTGGAGAAGTTGACCACGGGTGCGGGCGATGCCGCTCCCAAGAAGCTGACGGCGGGAGATGGGGCCGATGCGGTGGTGAGGGTGACGAAGACGATTGACCGGCTGGGCGAGCAGATGCGTTCGACCGAGGCCGGGTATACAGCGCTCCAGACGAACCTGAACCAGATGCTCGATACGCTGCGTGATGGGGTGCTGCTGTTTACGGCAGACCGGCGGGCGGTGATGGTGTCGGATGCCGTGACGTATTTTCTTGGGCCGCCGAAGGATGGTGTCGACGAAGAGATGGTGGGGAAACGGCTGGAGGAGATCTTTACGCCGGAGACTGCGCTGGGCGAGGCAGTGCTGGCAGCGTTTGCCAGCGGGGAGCAGTTAAGCGTGTCGCGCGCGACGCTGGAGGACGGCCGGCAGGTGCAGATCTCGGTGGACAGGATTGATGACGGCGTAGGCGGCGGAAACATGGGCACGCTGCTGACGCTGCGCGATACGGAGTCTGCCGCGCAACTGGGGCAGGAGCTGGAGGTGTCGCGGAGGCTGGCGGCGATTGGGCGGCTGACGGCGGGTGTGGGACACGAGGTGAAGAACCCAATTAACGCGATGGTGGTGCATCTGGAGCTGCTGCGCGGCAAGCTGGCCGAGGTACATGGTGACTCGGCTGCGAGCGCGCAGCGTCACGTGGACATTCTGGCAGGAGAGATGCAACGGCTGGACCGCGTGGTGCAGACGCTGGCTGACTTCTCCCGGCCGATGGAACTGCATTTGCGCGACCGTGATCTGCGGCAGGTGGTGGAGGCTGTGGTGGAGTTGACCGCTGGGGAGATGCAGGAGAATGGAGTTCGGGTCCAGGTGGAGATGCCTACAGAGCCGGTGATGGCAAGAGTGGATGGAGAACTGATTCAGCAGGCTTTGCTGAACCTGTTGCTGAACGGAATGCAGGCGATGAACGAGGGCGGCACGATCCATGTGCAACTGCGCAGAGAGCACCAGTCCGCCGTGGTCGAGGTCGCCGATGAGGGTGCGGGCATACCGCCGGAGGTGCTGCCGAGGATCTTCGAGCTGTACTTCACGACCAAGCCGAAGGGCAGCGGGATTGGGTTGGCAATGACGTATCGCATTCTGCAACTGCACGGCGGAAGCATGGATGTGCGCTCGAACGCGGATGCCAAATCTGCTGAGCGCGGGACGACGTTTACGTTCCGGCTTCCAATGCTGGGAGGAGTCGGGACTGGGGCCGCGTTGAATCGTAAAGTAATAGGGGAGCGCGTTTGATCTGCGAGAACAACATCACGAGAAAGGTTCCGGCGCTGGTGTGTGCCGGGCTGATGCTGGGGCTGTGCGGCTGCCGCCACCATGTGCGGGTTTCTCCGCTGCCGCCGGTACTGACGCCGGTGCCGTTGGTGGAGGTGCCTCGGCCTGCGGACGCGCCCATGCTGACGCCCCCGCATATCAAAATGCCTCCGATGCCGGTGGCTGCCGCTGCGGCGAGGCTGCCGCGTGAGCGGAGGAGGCCTGTGGTGAAGGATGAAGCGCCGCCTCCGGTTGTGTCTCCGACGCCGGCGCAGGAGGCAGCGACGATTGGATCGCTGACGGCGGGTGGGACAGGAAGTTCCCAGACCAGGCAGGATGCGGCCAATCTGATTGCGTCGAATGAGAGGCGGCTGAATGGGCTGTCTGCTCAGAAGGCAGAGCAGCAGAAGGACGAGGTCAACACGGTGAAGAATTTCGAGAAGCAGGCTCAGGATGCGCTCGGTTCAGGGGATGCCGAGGGCGCGATGACGCTGGCTACCAAGGCCAAGCTGCTGCTGGATGATCTGGAGAAGTAGCGAGGCGCGAAACAGGCCGTGTGTGCAGTGCCTCTGATGATGATTGGCCCGGACATTTCCGTGATAGGTGTAGTTCCATTCACATGCGGGTAGGATGTGTGCTGTACTGGCGTTCGGGGTACGCAAGAAAAGATACGAGGGTCTCTCCACTGCGGCGGCAAAAGGCGCCGTCTGCGGTCGAGATGATGCGGTTGTGGAAGATTGAGACCGGCGACGCGCTTAGGTCGAACGGTGATGGTTGCAGCTACACCTAAAAGAGGTCTGCTCTACGCAGTGAGCTGAGGTTCGGGCTCTGGCTTCGCGGTCGGGTTGAGGACGGGGGCGAGCCAGTGGCCGGTGTGGCTCGCGGGGTTGGCGGCGATCTCTTCGGGTGTGCCGGTGGCTACGATCTGGCCGCCTGCTGATCCGCCTTCGGGGCCCATGTCGATGACCCAGTCGGCGGATTTGATGACGTCGAGATTGTGTTCGATGACGAGCAGGGAACCGCCGCCTTCGATGAGCTTGCGGAAGGCCGCGAGGAGCTTGGCTACGTCGTCGAAGTGAAGGCCAGTGGTGGGCTCGTCGAGGATGTAGAGTGTGCGGGAGCGCGCGCGTGCGGCGGCTTCGTTGCCAGTGCGTGAGGTGTTGGCGCGGGCGGTGGCGAGGTGCGCGGCGAGTTTGACGCGCTGGGCTTCGCCGCCGGAGAGCGTGGTGGCGGATTGGCCGAGACGCACGTAGCCGAGGCCGACCTCATCGAGCACGTAGAGCTTGTCGACGATCTTGGGGTGGCCGGCGAAGTAGCTGAGAGCTTCTTTGACGGTCATGTTGAGCACGTCGTAGATGTTGCGGCCTTTGTATTTGATGTCGAGGATGGCGGGCTTGTAACGGGTGCCGTTGCACTCTTCGCAGGGGAGCTCGATGTCGGCCAGGAACTGCATCTCGACGGTGACGGTGCCGTCGCCTTCGCAGACATCGCAGCGGCCGCCGGGGACGTTGAAGGAGAAGTGACCGGGGCCGTAGCCGCGGCGTTTGGCGTCTGGCTGTGCGGCGAAGAGGGCGCGGATGTCGTCGAAGGCCTTGATGTAGGTGACAGGGTTCGAGCGTGGGGTGCGGCCGATGGGGGACTGATCGACAAGGACGACGTCGTTGAGATGATGGGTGCCGGTGAGCTCGCGGTAGAGGTAGGTGGGGTCGCCTTCGGGCTGGCCGTCCTGGTTGAGCGCGCGCATGAGGGCGCGGTAGAGGACTTGATGGACGAGCGTGGATTTGCCTGAGCCGCTGACTCCGGTGACGCAGACGAGCATGTTGAGAGGGATTTCGGCATCGACGCCGCGCAGGTTGTGGATGCGTGCGCCGGTGAGCTTGAGTTTTTCGCGGCCCGGTTCGCGGCGGTGCTTGGGAACGGGGATGGTGAGGCGGCCGGAGAGATATTTGCCGGTGATGGATACGGGATTGTCCGTGACTTCGCGGACAGTACCGGAGGCGAGAAGTTGGCCGCCGAGTTCGCCTGCTCCGGGGCCGAGGTCGAGGAGATGGTCTGCTGAGCGGATGACGTCAGGGTCATGCTCGACGACGAGGATGGTGTTACCGAGGTCGCGGAGGTCCTGCATGATGCCGATGAGGCGCGCGGTGTCGCGGGTGTGGAGGCCGATGCTTGGCTCGTCGAGCACGTAGAGCGCGCCGACTAAGCGCGAGCCGAGTGACGTGGCGAGTTGGATGCGCTGCGATTCACCGCCCGAGAGCGTGGAGCTGAGGCGGTCGAGCGTGAGGTAGTCCAGGCCGACCTGGTGGAGGAAGCGGATACGCTGGCGGACTTCTTCGAGGATTTTGCCTGCGACTTCGGTTTGTGCGGGCGAGAGATTAAGTGAGTCGAAGAAGGTTTGCGCTTCGGAGATGGTGAGCGAGGAGACTTCGCAGATGTTTTTGTCATTGATGAGGACGGCGCGGGCTTCGGCGCGGAGACGCTGGCCGCGGCAGTCGGGGCAGAGGGCGTAGCCGCGGTATTTGGAGAGGAAGACGCGGACATGGAGCTTGTACTTTTTGCGCTCGAGCGCAGCGAAGAAGCCGCGGATGCCGGGGAAGGAGCCGTTGCCGTCTTCGATGAAGCGTTGCTGTTCGGCGGTGAGATCGTACCAGGGAATGTCGGTGGGGACGCCTGCGGCGCGGGCTGCGCGAATCATCTCGCCGTGATGCGGGCGGTACTTTGCGCCGTTCCAGGGGGCGATGGCTCCGTTGGCGAGGGACTTCGATTTGTCGGGAATGATGAGGTTGGGGTCGAAGTCGATGGTGTTGCCGAAGCCCTGGCAGCGCGGGCATGCGCCGAAGGGGTTGTTGAAGGAGAAGAGGCGCGGCTCAGGTTCGCGGTAGGCGCGGTGGCAGGTGGTGCACTCGAAGGCGGCGGAGAAGCGGAGGTTTTGGGGTTGGGTAAGTACAACCGCAGGTCCTTCGACTTCGCGCTTGCGCGCTTCGCTCAGGATGACAATATCTTCTGAAACGGGATCTGGTGTGCGGGGGATGATGTGGAACTGGATCTCGCCGGATTCGCGGTAGCCGGTTTCGATGGCGTCTACGATGCGGGAGCGGATGTCGGGGCTGAGAGCCAGGCGGTCGGCGAGGACGAAGATGGGCTGGGTGAAGTCGAGTTCGAGGAGGGATTCGGGGGTGGAGAATTCGACGATGTTTCCGTTTTGGTAGAGGCGGTTATAGCCTCGGCGGCGGAGTTCGGCGAGGCGCTCTTTGAGGGATTCAGTAAGGTCGTAGGACGGTGCGGGCGCGGACTTCGCGGGTTTCGCAGATTTTTTTGCGGCGGATTTTTTTGGTTTGGGTTCCGGCTGATCTTCCGTTTCGAGCTTTGCGGGCTGCATGGGTTCGAGCTTGACTTCGGCGCGGATGATGGGGAAGAGGGCGTAGGCGCGGGTGGCTGGTTCGCCTTCACGCCCGCTCAGGCTAAGCAGCGCGGTGACGATCTCGTCTACGGTATCGTGTTTAACGATGCCGCCGCAGTGCAGGCAGGTGACGGTGCCGCAGCGGGCGTAGAGGAGGCGGAGGTAGTCGTAGATTTCGGTTGCGGTGGCGACGGTGGAGCGCGGGTTGCGCGTCTGGTTCTTCTGCTTGATGGCGATGGCCGGGGCGAGGCCGTCCATGTGGTCCACGTCGGGCTTTTCGATGCGTTCGAGGAACTGGCGGGCGTAGGCGGAGAGCGACTCGACGTAGCGGCGCTGGCCTTCGGCATAGACGGTGTCGAAGGCGAGGGAGGATTTGCCGGATCCGGAGACCCCGCTGACGACCGTGAGGGCGTTGTGCGGGATGTCCACGTCGATGCCCTTGAGGTTGTGGGTGCGGGCGCCGCGGATGGTGATCTGGTTCTGCTCGAGCTTTGGGGTGGGCGTCTGGGTGTTCATGGCCAAACTTCTATTTTCAGGCATGAGGGGTATGGAAGGCGAATTAATCTCGAAGGGAGCGGAGTTGCCCAAAGTAGGTGGCGGATGCCATGCTCAAGGGATGAAGCGGATGATTGGGTTGTATACGGTTTTAGGTGCGGTGCTGGTTTGCGGGCTGGCGGCTTTCGCGCAGGAGAAGGGCATCTGGCGGGCTATGAGCAATACGGCCATGTCGATTACCGGGGATGTGGTGTTTTCTCCGGACAAGATCACGATGGACTTTACGAGCTATACGATTGCCAGGATTCGTGACCTGAAGACGGAAGAGGTGCAGGCTGTTTTTGACCCGGAGCAGACCGGTGGGAGCGGAAGTCTGTATCGGCTGAACGTGCCGGCGGCGAAGCGGTTTCTGCACAAGAATACGTTGTGCGGAGCGGAGGACACGGAGTGGATGGCGACGTATGTGGCGGGGAAGTCGTTGCAGATTGCGTTCTTCTCGGGGATGAAGCCGCCTGCGTTGACGATTGATGCGATCAATAGCGCGACGAATCTGTGTGGGACGTTTTCGTATGTGCGGTGAGACGTAGGCCGTCTTTGCTGGGCGAGTGCATACATTTCCATCCATTGCGATGAAGCTGCGATGGATGGGTACCCGAAGGTTCGTGGCGATTCAAGCGAAATGCGGGGATTCTTCGCTCCGCTCAGAATGACACTGCATCTGCTTAGTCCTGAGATTGCGGGCGGAAGATTTCGATGAGGAGCAGGCAGGCTCCGATGACGATGCAGGAGTCGGCAACGTTGAAGTCGGGCCAGTGGTAGTGGATGATGTGGACTTCGAGGAAGTCGACGACGACGGAGTAGACGACACGGTCGTAGAGGTTGCCGATGGCTCCGCCGAGGATGAGGGCGAGGGCTACGCCGGTGAGTGTGAGCTGGCGGCCTATGCGCCAGAGCAGCGCGCCTACGATGATGACGGCGATGATCGAAAAGGCGATGAGTGAGTCGCGGACGGCGACGGGTGAGAGCGAGTCGGCGAAGAGCGAGAAGGCCGCGCCGGTGTTGAGGACGTGCGTGAGGCGGAAGACGCGCGGGATGACGACGATGCCGTAGCCGGGGCGGACGTGGTGCATGATCCAGAGCTTCGAGAGGCGGTCGAGCAGGATGACGAGCGCGGTGATGAGCAGGAGGATGGGGCGTCTGTCGCGGGTCTTTTGCGGGTCTGCGGAAACGGGGCTGGTCGTGGTCATTTAGGACGTCTCTTCAAAATCTATAGGTCGGGCTTTCAGCCCTCGGTTTTTTTGTTGTGCCTGACCTGGGGCTTCGCCCCAGGCTGGTATGAGTCGGGCCTTTGGCCCTTTTGTTTTCGTGCCTGTGCTTTAGGTGGTGGTCTCCGTGGGCTGCGTGGCGGAGTATGGGGCGAAGTGAATGGCGGTGAGGGCCTCGGCACAGCGCAGGCAGACGGTGGGGTATTTGGCTTCTTTGCCTACGTCGGAGGTGGAGCGCCAGCAGCGTTCGCATTTGTCGATAGATGACGAGGCAATAGGGCCGGCCTGGATGATGCAGGCAGGGTCAGGATTAGGGAAATCAGAAGCGGAGACGGCGACTTTAGAGACACCAAAGAGTTCCGCCAGCCCCGATTCGTGTCGTTGAAGGACGGGATACATGCTTTGCCGGTATCGCAGGTTGACCGAAAGATGCACAAGGGCATCGAGGCCCTTGCCGATGCGTTTTTCGGTACGTTCCGTTTCGAGCTTCTTGAGTACTTCATTGCGAAGCGCGAGCAGTTGGTTCCAGTCCTCTTCGATTTGCTTGACGTTGCCAGTGACGAATTCGGCAGGGTTCGGGAAGAGGGCGAGGTGAACGCTGGGTTCGCGGCCTTCGAACTTTGGCAATAGTGCCCAGACTTCATCGGCGGTGAAGCTGAGGATGGGGGCGATGAGGCGGGTGAGGGTTTCGGCGATGCGCCAGAGGGCGGTTTGGGCGCTGCGGCGGGCTGGGTGGTTGGGGGCGAAGGTGTAGAGCCGGTCTTTGAGGACGTCGAGGTAGAGCGCGCTGAGGTCTGTGTTCGTGAATTCGTTGAGGGCGTGGTAGGCGCGGTGGAATTCGAATTCGTCGTAGGCTTTGAGGATTTTTTCTGTTACCTGCGCGAGTCTGGCCAGGATGTAT
>NZ_DASUBE010000106.1:0-23630 GCF_035763405.1 Edaphobacter sp. | reverse complement strand
TGCTCAAGATGGATGAGCTGACGCTGGAGATTGGCTTCCAATTAATTCCACTGGTGGACGAGAAGCAGGGCGGGCAGATGCTGAACCGTGTGCGCGCCTTGCGGCGGCATCTGGCGACGGAGCTTGGGTTCATCGTTCCGCCGGTTCACATTACGGACAACCTGCGCCTGAAGCCCCGCGAATACGTGGTGAGCCTGCGTGGTGTGGAGATTGCGCGCTGGCAGACGGAGCAGAACTGTCTGCTGGCCGTGAATGCGGACCCGAAGGCGCGCAGCCTGCCCGGTGTTGAAACGCGCGAGCCGGCGTTTGGCGTGATGGCTCGGTGGATCGCACCCGGACTGGAGCAGCAGGCACTGGCTGCGGGCTACTCGGTGGTGGACCAGACGACGGTGATCGGCACGCATCTTGCCGAGCTGGTGCGCCGTCATGCGCACGAGCTGTTGGGGCGGCAGGAGGTCAAGCGGCTGCTCGACAGCATGAATGAGAGCCATCCGAAGCTGGTCGAGGAGCTGGTGCCCAAGCTGATGAGTCTGGGCGAGGTGCAGAAGGTCCTGCAGCAACTACTGCGGGAGCAGGTCTCGATCCGCGACCTTGGCGCGATTCTCGAAGTGCTGGTCGAAGCGGCGCAGCAGTCGAAGAACGTCGTGCATTTGGTGGAGAGCGTGCGGCAGGCGCTGGGACGCGGATTGGTGCATCCGTTGCTCGACGGCGAAGGCGGGCTGCGCGTGCTGATGCTGGAGCAGGGGCTGGAGACGGAACTGCTGCACACATTCGATCCGCAGAACTCCGCGCTGATGCTGGGCGATGGCGCTCGCACGAGTGGCACAACGGGAGATTTCCTGAGGCGGCTTGTGGAATCTGTGAAACAGCTAACCGGCGGGGCCTCGACCTCGGCCCTTCCCGTGCTCCTCTGTCCGAGTCCGGCGCGGTATCACGTGCGGCGGTGGCTGGAGCCGTTTTTGCCGAAGGTGACGGTGCTGGCTCCGGCTGAGATTCCGGCGGACATCCGGGTACGCAGCATCGGGA
This sequence comes from Edaphobacter sp., assembly GCF_035763405.1. Lineage (NCBI taxonomy): Bacteria > Pseudomonadati > Acidobacteriota > Terriglobia > Terriglobales > Acidobacteriaceae > Edaphobacter > Edaphobacter sp. Next base: position 22,604 of record NZ_DASUBE010000106.1, on the reverse strand, counting down.
CGGTTGGATAGAGGCAGCGTGATGGCGGTTGGCGTTCGAGGACAAATGAAGACGATACGGGAGAAGGCATGAGCACAGGAAATCCGGTTCCGGTCCAGGTATTTCAGGGGCTGTCGAAGGGAAAGCTGTTTGGCGAGGTCGAGACGTCGTTTACGGAGCTGGCCCAGGCGCTGGAGGGTGCTGGCGTGCGGCGGGGCAAGGCGACCGAGGCTGCGGCGGAGCGCGATGCGCTGCTGATGGAGCATCTGCCGACGGTGCGCTATGTGGCCCGACGCATTCACGAGCGGCTTCCGCAGCATGTGGACCTGGACGATCTCGTTTCAGCCGGGGTGGTTGGGTTGATTGATGCCTTTTCGAAGTTCGACCGCAACAAGAAGGTCCAGTTCAAGAGCTATGCGCAGTTCCGGATTCGCGGCGCGATTCTCGATTCGCTGCGCACGCTGGATTGGAGCCCACGCGAGCTGCGGCGCAAGGGCAGGGCAGTGGAAGAGGCGATCCGCGCGGTGACGCAGCGGGTTGGCCGAGCGCCGCTGGAGCAGGAGATTGCGCGCGAGATGGGTTTGGGCCTGGCTGACTATCAGCAGCTTCTGGGCGACCTGAAGGGGCTGGAGATTGGCAGCCTGCACATCGAGCGGTCGGAGGATTCGGGCGATGAGGAGCTGGCGTATGTTCCCGGTGCGCCGGAGGACGATCCGCTCTTCCGTTGCCTGAAGGGCGAGATGAAGCAGAGGTTGGTGGACGCGATCGATGAGCTGCCCGAGAAGGAGCGCATGGTGTTGACGCTCTACTACTACGAGGACCTGACGATGAAGGAGATTGGACTGACGTTGGGTGTGGTGGAGTCGAGGGTGTCGCAGATTCACTCTTCGGCGGTGGCTCATCTGCGCGCGGCGCTTGCGGGTCTGCACAACGGCACGCCCGCGGATGTGAAGAAGTCCGTGGCGACACGACGCAAAGCGAACGCGCGCTAGTCGAACGGATGCGCAGGTATCGGAACAGCGGAAGGTGATGGATGGGAAAGCAGCTTGGACAGGACGATATTGATGCATTGTTTGCCGCGGCAGGAGCCAATGCCTCCGCGCAACCGGCGGGGGCGGACGGCGATGTCCCGGTTGAAAAGTACAGCTTCAGCAGCGCGGGACAGATCAGCAACGATCAGATGCGGGCCATCAGCTCGGTCAATGATCTGTTTGCGCGCAACCTGATGCATACGCTGGGTGCGTGGCTACGGTCGCAGTTCAAGGTGAAGCTGGTGGCGGGAGAACAGTTGCCGTTCAATGAGTTTCTGGAAAGAATCTCTCCGCCTACGTATGTCTGCTCCATCCGGCTGGAGCCGCTGGGCGCTGTCGGGTTGCTGGAGTTCGACATGGCGATCGCTGCCCCAATGGTGGATGTGCTGCTTGGGGGCATTGGCAGGGCATGGGCCACGCGCGAGCTGACGGAGATTGAAGAATCGATTCTGACTTCAGTGGTGCAGATGGCGGTCGAGGAGTTGAACCTGGCCTGGCAGTCGGTGGGGCTGGGGTTTGTCTTCGAGAAGCGCGAGACAGAGGCTGCTGTGGCGCGGATGCTGACGCTTAGCGAGAAGACGCTGTGCGTCAGCTTCGAGGCACGGATGCCTGAAGCGCAGGGGACGATCAATCTGTGTCTGCCGGCGGTGGTGCTGAACGCGATTCTGCGCAGGTTGATTTCAGAGGGCGACCGTCCGCGCCGCCGCTCCAGAGAAGCGCAGATTCGCGTGCGCGAGCTGATGGGGGAGGCCAGGGTGGGCGCGGCGTTGCAGTTTCCGGCGATGCGTCTGCGGGCAAGCGAGCTGGCGACGCTGGCGCCCGGGACCATCGTGCGCCTGCCGCTGTCGCGGCACGAAGCGTCGGAGCTGCGGATTGGCGGGTTGCAGTTTGGGCGGGCGTATCCGGTGCGCAGCGGCGAACATCGCGGCGCGCAGTTGGAAGAGCAGATCGATGAACATGTTTTGGAAATGAACGCAGGTGTGCCTGTGGAGCTTGCGCAGCCGCAGATGACGAGTTGAAGGAGGGGCAGATGGAGGTAGTGGAGATGGATGGTGGGACGGCGGGGATTGGACTGCTCTGCGACATCGAGCTGGATGCGACGTTACAGTTCGGCTCGCGCGAGATGCCGCTGCGCGAGGTGCTGGAGCTGGGGCCCGGCGACGTGGTGGAACTGGACAGGCACGTCTCGGATCCGGTGGACCTGGTCGTGGGCGACCGGATTGTGGCGCGTGGCGAAGTGGTGGTGATGAATGGAAACTTCGCTCTGCGCGTGACTGAAGTGGCGACGCCGCAACTGCGGCTGGAGAGTATTCGATGCCTTTTCTAAGACTGGGGAGGGAAGCAGGCGATGCGGGCAACGCTGCGCCTGTTGCTGACGGAACGATCTGGGGTGAGGATGTGTATCGCGCGTCGAAGGACTTCGAGGGCGGAATCGCGGCGTCTCCGGCGCGGGGCGGGCGCGCGCTCTGCGGCAATCCGGAGTGCGCGGGCGGATGGGCCGCGCCGTGGCGCAGCCGTCGCCGGCCGATCTTTGAAGAACGCTGGGGGTGCGGTGGGCGGTGCGTTCTGGCGATGGTGCGGGCTGCTGTTCGGCGCGAGTCGAGCGAAGGCGCGGCGTTGGCGGAGACTCCGCATCGTCACCGCGTGCCGCTTGGTTTGGTGCTGCTGGCGCAGGGTTGGATAACGCAGGAGCAGTTGCGGCGGGCGCTGGACGCGCAGCGGGAGCATGGTACCGGACGCATCGGCGACTGGTTGGTTGCGGAGTGCGGGGTCGGGCCGGAGCAGGTGACGCGCGGGCTGAGTGTGCAGTGGGGCTGTCCGGTGCTGACGACCGAGGGCTTTTCGCCTGCGGTGATGGCGAGAGTGATGCCTCGTGTCTTCGCGGAGGAGTTCGGGATGCTGCCCTTGCGCGTGGCTGGGTCGCGGATTCTCTATCTGGGGTTTGAAGACAGGATGGATGCTTCGCTGGCGTTCGCGGTGGAGCAGATGTCGGGGCTTCAGGTGCGGAGCGGGCTGGTGGGCGAGACGCAGTTTCGGGCGGCGCGCGTGAGCTTGCTGGAGTACGAGGGGGTGGAGGCGAGGGCGGAAGCTGCGGGTGATCTGGACGCGCTTGCGGCGCGCGTGACCGCTCTGCTGGAACGGAAACAGCCGGTGGCTTCAAGGCTCGTGAGGGTGCATGGATACCTCTGGCTCAGAATGTGGCTGGAGGCTTCGGCTTCGAGGACGGCGGGAGGACTGCCTGTCTCGAATGATGACATGCTGGACTATGTGTTTTCGGTTGGTTCGTAGAGCTTCCTGATGGTTACTTTTGCAGGAAGCTGGCGCCGGTCGATGCCGTAGTGGCGATGGTCGGCGTGGATACGGTGGTGGAGGCAGAGGAGTCCTGCGCGGGACCGAGGCCGAGCTTGATGATGGCGCGGGAGTCGGGGACCAGCCTGGTCTGCCAGCCGTTATCGGCCTGGAACTTCTGCATGGCGCTTTGTGTGGCGGCGTCCCAGTGTCCGGTTGCCTGGCTGCTGGTGAGGTAGCCGGACTTCACGAGCGCGGCCTGAAACTGGGTGGCGCGCTGGTCGTCGATGGCCTTCTGGCCACTCGGGCCGGAGTGCCTGCGGAGGTGCAGCTTGTGCAGGGCGGAGTGGTGCGATTTCGCCTTATTCGTCTTCGCGAAGCTGGGCAGCGAGAGAGTGAGAACCAAGGCAGAGCCGAGTAAAAACCTGGAGAACCGCATTCGATCAGCACCTCAGAGAGTAATAACGACCAATAGACGCGAGACTTCCGAGGAAGCACCCAATCAGGGTATCTCGGAAGTAACTGGTATGACAACTGAAAAGATAGTGGAGAAATGCCACTTTTCGGTAAGGACGGGCAGGTACTCCCCCCGTACTTAAGTGCTAAAGTCCTTCTAACAAAGGACTTATGGCTAAAGTCCTTCGGATAAAGGAGTTACTGGTAAAGTATTGCGAGCAAATGGCTTACGGACAAGAGTTGGTGCGATCTTAAGCCCCACGCAGATTCCCTTCGGGAATGACAACAAATTGGATGAGGCCGCAGGTCCTATCTTCGGGGAGGATGCTCTATCTCTATTATATAAGGCTGGCGATGGAGAACCCGCCAGGATGGGAGCAAAAAAGAGCGCGTGTTTTGTGTGGGTTAGGGGATTTTTTACGGATTGGGGGCTTGACGTGATCCCTCTCGTGATCCCTCTTTTGATGACGCGGAACGGCGCGGGGCTAAAGCGGGTGATGAAAAAGTGTCTCGCCGGGAAGAAAGCGTACCTCAGCAGCTAAAGCCGCATTGATTTTGCAGCGTTAGCGGCACGGCTGAAGCCGTGCCCTTAAGCAAAACTGACTTTTTCAGCACCCTCTAAAGCGCTGCGCTCCCACCGAAAAGCATAAAGCGTGCATTTTTTTCGCAGCCTGTGAATCGCCACGCTCATCCCCAAAAGCAAGCCGGAGATTTCGGAAGCACCCTCTTACGGGAGGGTGCCACCGATGAGGGAGTTGATATTTTTCTGTGCCGGTGACTGGACGACGAAGACGACGTCGTCTTTGGATTTGAGCGTGGAGACGATGGCGCGGTAGTCGGCTTCGTTGCGGACGGGCTTCTTGTTGATTTCGGTGATGACGAAGCCCTTGGGGAGTCCGATCTCGTCGGCGAAGGAGCCGGGGCGGACGCTGGTGATGATGACCCCGCTCTTGAGGCCGGTGCGGGAGGTGACGGCGGCGGGAACGGCGGAGACGGTGATGCCGAGCAGGCTCTTGCCGGTGTCGGGCGCCTGCGGGGTTGCGGAGGCGGAGTTGTCGTCATCGTCGCTGCCTGCGAGATCGGCGTAGGTCTTGGCGCGGTCTCCGATGACGACTTCGGCGGTGCCCTGTTTGCCGTTGCGGAGATAGCCGAGTTTGACGTTGGAGCCGACCTTGCGGCTGGAGATGTCGGCGACCAGGTCGTCGCCGTCTTTAATGTTGCGGCCGTCGATGGAGACGATGACGTCGCCGGGTTGGATTCCAGCTTTGGCGGCTCCGCCTGAGGGGGTGACGATGGAGACGATGACGCCGTTCTGGAAGCCGTACATGCGCTTGACGGCGGAGCTGAGGCTCTGCTGGAAGCTGATGCCGATGGAGCCGCGCACGACTTTGTGCTCGGGGCCGATGAGCATGTTGTAGATCTGGGCGATGGTGTTGGAGGGCATGGCGAAGCCGACGCCCTGCGAGCCCATGGACTGGGTGTAGATGGCGGTGTTCATGCCGACGACCTGGCCGGCCATATCGACGAGCGGGCCGCCGGAGTTGCCGGGGTTGATGGCGGCGTCGGTCTGGATGAAGTGCTGGAACTGGCTCTGCGAGATGCCGTTGGGGCCTGGGTCGTCGATGGTGCGGTTTTTGGCGGAGATGATGCCTGCGGTGACGGTCTTGGCGAGCGCGAAGGGGCTGCCGATGGCGAGGACCCAGTCGCCGACCTGCGCGCCGTCGGAGTTGCCGAGCTTGATGGTGGGCAGGGGCTGCTTGGTGTCGATCTTGATGACGGCGATGTCGGTGTCTTTGTCGACGCCAATGACGGTGGCGGGACGGCCGTTGTCGGCGTCGTCGTCGCTGTCGGTGGAGAGCTTGACGTAGATTTTGTCGGCGTTGGCGACGACGTGGTTGTTGGTGATGATGTAGCCGCGCGGATCGACGATGAAGCCGGAGCCGAGGGCGCGTCGCTCGGTGTTGATGGCGTCGGAGCCGTCGTCGCCGCCCTGGCCGCCGAAGAAGCGGTTGAAGAAGTCCTGCATGTCGCCGCCGGGTGCGGCCTGGTCGTCGTTGTTGCTGTTGTCGCCGTCTTGCGGAAGGGCGCGGCGGCCGCGACGGTTGGCGGACTGCTTGGGCAGCTCTTCGGTATTGATGTTGACGACGGCGGGGCTGACCTGTTTGACAATCGCGGAGAAGCCGTTGGAGAGCTGGGTGGGCGAGGGAATGACGAGGGGTTTCGCGTCGGAGGAGTCAACCTGCTGCTCTTTGCCGCTGACATTCGAGGTGAGCACGGAGCCGATGAGGATGCCGAACGAGAGCGTCGCAAGGATGGTGAAGGTCGCGGTGAGCTTCCGGCTGCGAATGCGGTCGAGCAGAGTGGGGGAAGGGTTGTTCTGCGAGTCTGGGGTGTTCATGGAGCGTCTGACCTCGTTTTGTGCGCCGGGCTGGTGTAGGGCGGGCGAAGTATTAAGTATAGCTTTGTTTCTGGTTCCTCGGGTTGAGGCTGCGAGGTCAGGTTAGGGGTGTCTGGCTCAGTATCAGGGGCCATGGAATGAATCGGCGCAGAGGAGAAATGTGGGGATTGTTCCCATACGACTTCGCTCAGGGCAGGCTGCTGCGCTCAGAATGACGGGTTGAAGAGCGGAGACTGGATCAGCGGCTCCTGAGGGATTTTCCTTATGGGTATCGCTTGATGCGGGCCGATGCGAAACGCAGATTCCCTTCGGGAATGACAAGGTAAAAAGTTGAATGACTAAAAGAGTTCGGGCATGACAACACGAAGTGGGGATTGTTATGGTGCCCGCTTCGATTGCTTAGACGCCGGGTTTGGGGAAAGGTGTACCGGGGGGTGGTTCTGGTGTTGCGGAGGGAAATGCGGGGATCTCTCCACTGCGCGCTCCGGTCGAGATGACTTGGTTTTTGGGGTGCGGCGCTTAGGCGCAGTTTGCGGGGTTAGTCTCTGCGGTGGTTTGGACGGTGTCGAGGAGGGTGAGGAGGATGCGGCGGAGTGCGGTCTCGCGGCCGGTTGGGTCGTACCACTCCTGGAGGGTGTGGATGCCGCCGCCGGCGCCTCCGGTGCCGATGGCGATGGCGGGGATGTTGCGGGCGAGCGGAATGTTGGCGTCGGTGGAGCCGAGGCGCGGCTCGGTGCGGAGGTTGAGGTGGCGATCGACGGCGCGGAGGGTGTGGAGGATGGCGGAGTCGTCGGGCAGGGCGGCGGCGGGGCGGCTGCCGATGGTCTCGATGCGGAGGGTGGCGGGTTCGGAGGAGGCTCGCTCGACGATCTCGCGGATTGCGGTTGCGGTGGTGGTGAGTTGGGCTGGGTCGGTGGAGCGGAGGTCGATGAGGGCGGAGGCGGCCTCGGGGATGGAGTTGATGGAGGTGCCGCCGGAGATGCTGCCGACGTTGATGGTGGTGAGCGGGTTGTCGGAGAGCGGGAGGTTGTCGATGGCGAGCAGCGCTCGGCTGAGAATAAGGATGGGGTTGGGGACGCCGGCGTCGGACCAGGAGTGGCCTCCGGGACCGGTGGCGGTGATGCGGAAGCGCAGACTGCCGAGTGCGCGGGTGACGACGGCGGAACTTCCGCTGCCTTCGAGGACGATGGAGGCGGCGATGCGCGGGGCGTAGGGGCTGCGCTCGAAGAGATGACGCATGCCGCGGAGATCGCCTTCGCCTTCTTCACCTACGTTGGCGGCGAAGAGGATGGGAATGGGCGGGGTGATGTTGGCGTGGCGGAGCGCGGCGGCGATGGCGAGCAGGCCGCTGAGTCCGGCGACGTTGTCGCAGATGCCGGGGGCGTAGATGCGCGGGGTGTCGGGCGGCTGGATGGGCTCGCAGTTGGTGCCGGCGGGGAAGACGGTGTCGAGGTGGGCGGAGATGAGGATGACGGGGGGCGCGGGAGGATGGGTGGCGCTCGGAGCAAAATGCGGGGGTCTCTCCACTCCGGCTTCGCCTCCGGTCGAGATGACGTGATCTTGTTCAGGGGGGAGTTCGGCGAGGACGTTGCCTGCTTCGTCGAGGTGGGGGTTGGTGAGTCCGAGATGGTGGAAGCGGTCGAGGACCCAGGCGGCGCGGGCGGATTCGCCGAAGGGTGGGGCGGGGATGCGGACGAGGTCGAGTTGCCACTGGCGAAGCTGGGGCTGATGGAGATGGAGCCAGTGGAAGGCTCGATGGACGGCGGTGAGCGAGGCCAGGCGGGTGATGCGGTGCTGGGCGGCGACGGTGGCGGGCATCAGTACTTGACCTCGACGAGGAAGAGGCCGCGGGCGGGGGCGGTGGGGCCGGCGGCGGTGCGGTTGCGCGCGGCGAGGATGCGGGGGATGTCGTCGGCGGAGATGCGGCGCGTGGCCGCTTCGGCGAAGGTGCCGACGAGGTTGCGCACCATGTGGTGGAGGAAGCCGGAGCCGGTGACTCGGTAGAGGAAGAGGCCGTCGTGGTGGTGCCAGGAGGAGTGGAAGATGGTGCGGGTGTTTGGAGAGGGATCGTGGCTGGGTTGAAGAAATGCGGAGGTCTCTCCACTTCGCGCAGCGCGCTCCGGTCGAGATGACGTGGTTTGGGATTCGGCGGAATGGTTGCGCAGGGCGAGGTCGGGATCGACGGCGGCGAAGGAGGTGAAGTCGTGGGTGCCGCGGATGTGGTCGGCGGCGTTCTGGAGGATGGCGAAGTCGAGCGGAAAGGGGCAGTCCCAGACCCAGGGGGCGAGCATGGGGGAGCAGATGCGGTCGATGGTGGCGGGGAGGGTTGCGGGGTAGGGGGCGCGGGGGAAGATGCGGTACTCGTATGTTTTGCGGAGGGCGCTGTGGCGGGCGTGGAAGGTGTCGGGTGCGTGCTCGGCCGAGAGGATGCGGATGCTGGGTGGGAGGGCGCGGTTGAGCGCGCGGTGGAAGTTGGCGGGAGGGATGGGAGCGTTGAGGGAGAAGCTGGCGACCTGCGCGAGTGCGTGGACTCCTGCGTCGGTGCGGCCGGAGCCTTGCGGGAGGATGGTCTCGCCGGTGATGCGGTGGATGGCTTCGGCGAGCGTGCCCTGGATAGTGGGGAGATTCGGCTGGACCTGCCATCCGTTGTAGGGCGTTCCATCGTAGGCGAGTGTGAGCTTCCAGTGCGGCATAGCCTGTTCGGACGGTAACACGGTGAGCCAAGGAAAAGGGACTGCGACTGTAGCGCGGCGCGACTCGAAGCGAAACGCTGGCGTCCTTCGGGAGTGACAACAAAAAATGGGGACTTGAAACGATTGATTCGCGTATAGTGGGTTCCGATGGTTTGGTTGGTAACGCTAACAGAGGAAGAGGTCAAGGGCGGATGCGTCTTGTTCAGTCGTTTTTTTCTGGCTCGATGGTGAGGGTGTGGTTGGGAGTGGCGGCGATTGGGATGGTGTTGACACCGGCAGCGAGGGCGGCGGAGAGGCCGGTTCCGGCGAATGTGGAGCTGAGTGCAGGCTGGCAGATGCAGGACGTGGCGAAGGCTGCGGAGGATGGCGCGAAGATTTCTTCGGCTGCGTACAAGCCTGCGGGGTGGTATGGGGCGACTGTTCCGGGCACTGTGCTGACGACGCTGGTGAACAACCATGTTTACCCCGAGCCGCTGTATGGGGAGAACAATCGGCCTGAGAACATTCCCGAGAGTTTGAATAAGACGTCGTACTGGTACCGGACGGTGGTACGGGTGCCGAAGGACTATAAGAAGCGGCACGTATGGCTGAACTTTGATGGAATTAACTACTCGGCTGTGGTGTGGGTGAATGGGACCGAGGTCGGGACGATCCGCGGGGCGTTTATTCGCGGGCGGTTCGATATTTCGGCGCAGGTGAAGCCGGGCAAGGACGCGGTGGTGGCGGTGCTGGTGACTCCGCAGCCGCATCCGGGTGTGCCGCATGAGCATACGCTGCGCGATGGGTTGGGGAAGAACGGCGGGATTACCGCGATTGACGGGCCGACGTTTCTTTCGACGATTGGGTGGGACTGGCTGCCGGCGATTCGGGACAGGGATACGGGAATCTGGCGGAAGGTGTATCTGTCGGCTACGGGCGATGTGGTGGTGCGGGACCCGCTGGTGACGACGGACCTGCCGCTGCCGAAGACGGACTCGGCTGATGTGGCGGTCGAGGCGACGGTTGAGAATGTGACGGACAAGCCGGTGGAGGGCGTGTTGAAGGGCGCGATTGAGAACATTGCGTTCGAGCAGCCGGTGACGCTGGCGGCTCATGCTTCGCAGGTGGTGAAGTTTGATCCGAAGACGGTGGCGGCGCTGCACATCTTGAATCCGCGGCTGTGGTGGCCGAATGGGTATGGGCCGCAGAATTTGTACAAGCTGCACTTGAGCTTTGAGGTGAAGAAGAAGGATTCGGACGCGAAGGACGTGACGTTTGGCGTGCGGAAGATCACGTATGAGCTGCCGGGGTCGGACAACCTGGCGATCTCGGTGAATGGCGTGCCGGTGTTTATTCGCGGCGGCGACTGGGGCCTGGATGAGGGGATGAAGCGGCTTCCGCGCGCGCGGCTGGAGGCGCAGATCCGAATGCACGCCGAGGCGAATATGAACATGATTCGCAACTGGGTTGGCCAGAGCACGAATGAGGACTTCTACGAGATGTGCGATAAGTACGGGATTCTGCTGTGGGACGAGTTTTTCCAGCCGAACCCGAGTGACGGGCCGAACCCGACGGACATTCCGACCTATATCGCGAATGTGCGGGACAAGATTCTGCGCTACAGGAACCATCCTTCGATTGCGGTGTGGTGCGCGCGGAACGAGGGGTATCCGCCGCCGGAGATCGATCAAGAGTTGCGTAAGCTGATGGCGGAGCTGGAGCCGACGCGGCTGTATCAGCCCAGTTCGACGGCTGGGCGCGGAGTGGTCTCGCATGGTCCTTACCACTGGCGGACGCCGAGGGAGTTCTACAAGCAGGACGCGGCGTTCAAGACGGAGACGGGCAGTGTGTCGGTGCCGACGATTGAGTCGATTCACGGCATGATGCCTGAGAAAGACTGGGAGACGATTACCGACGACTGGGCGGAGCATGACTTTGCCAAAGGCGCTTCGGGGTCGGACAAGTATCCGGGAATTATGACGGAGCGGTATGGGAAGATTGCGAACCTGGCGGACTTTGTGCGCAAGGCACAGTTGATGAACTACGAGGCGTTTCGCGCCATGTATGAAGGGCGCGAGGCGTTTCTCTTTCATCCGGACACGGGCGTGATTACGTGGATGAGCAATCCGGCGCAGCCGAGCTTTGTGTGGCAGATCTATCACTATGACCTGGAGCCAAACGCTGCGCTGTTTGCGGTGAAGAAGGCCGGCGAGATGGTGCATGTGCAGTTGAATGAGGCTACCGGGCAGGTGGAGGTGATTAACAATCTGCCGACGGCGGTGGAGGGCGCGACAGCGAAGGTGGCGGTCTACAACATGGATGGAACGATTGCGGGGAGCCGAGAGTATCCGGTGACGGCACCGGCTGACGTGGCGACGGAGCTGGGGGCGCTGGAGGTTCCGGCGACGGCTTCAGCGGTTTATTTTGTGAAGCTGGAGTTGAGGGACTCGGCTGGGAAGCTGCTCTCGGACAACTTCTACTGGAAGGCGCAGGCGGCGCATGAGGATGATCTGACGGCGATGGATGCGATGCCGGTGGTGAAGCTGAATGCACAGGTTGCGCGCGTGGATGCCGATGGCAAGACCGTGGTGACGGTGACGCTGACGAACCCGACGAAAGAGATTGCGGTGATGGCGCATCTGCAACTGCGGCGGAAGTCGGGCGAGCGGGTGCTGCCGGTCTATTACAGCGACAACTATGTTTCGCTGACACCTGGCGAGTCTCGGACGGTGACGGTGGAGGCGGCTACGAAGGACCTGAACGGCGAGGATGCGCTGGTGGTGGTGGATGGCTGGAACGTGGATGTGGAGCCGGCGAGCGCGGCGGGAGTTGCGGTGGGACTGAACGTGGACGCGCAGGTATCGCACTGGCCGGTGACGGGGCTGCCGTTCCAGACTGTTGGCTTGCGGTAGACGTGGGGGGTTGACGGGCAGGGCTGAAGCGGTTGAGGTTGGTATACTTGGGCTGCTGAAGCGCCTGAAATTTTGATGGGGTTGCTGGAACGAAGCGGCACGGAAGTGCGTATCTGTGCTCAACCGTCTCCGCTTTGGATGCAGAGGAGCGGGTCCGGCAACTCTTTTAAAGAGTCCCGGAGCAAGGTCTGCGCGTCTTAGAAGAATTGGTTCAGATTGACTTGGATGTGGCCCCTCGGAGGAGTGTGGGGCTTTCAGGGAAGAATCTGGGTGCCGGGTGGCTGCGGCTGTCTCGGGATGCCCGTGAAATGAGTTGGAGAGCGCATCGTGAAATTACGAAATTTGCAGGCAGTCGCAAGCATTGGCCTGATGTTGATGAGTGTGAACGTGCCGATGGGATTGGCACAGCAGCAACCCCAGCCCGAGACCCAGACGCATCCGACACAGCCTGCGACGACGGCGCAGGTGCAGAATGACACGACCGGGCAGGCCGGGTTGCCGCAGGCACCAGAGCCGAAGACGATTGGGCCGCTGTATCTGCGCGATACCGCACATGATTATTTGAAGCCGAAGGGGCACTTCTGGAACCCGATTGCGCCCTATACGCCGATCAATGTGCCACAGCCGGAGTTTGGCAATACGCCGAAGCTGGATACGCTCCTGCGCGACGGCAAGATTTATCTGAGCCTTTCGGACGCGATCATGCTGGCGCTTGAAAACAACTATGACATTGCGATTGCGCGGCTGAACCTGGACATTGCCGATACGGACATTCTGCGGGCCAAGGCGGGGTCGTTCCTGCGCGGCGTGCCGACGGGGCTGGTGACGAATACGCTGGGCGGCTCGGGCACGACGGTGACGGGCGGCTATGGGCCGGGCGGGACTTCGGGTGGAGCGGGCGGCGGCGGCACGGGCGCTCAGGGACTGGTGCTGAGCACGAACGGCGGCGGACCTGCGCCGGAGTTGCGGGACCCGACGCTGAGCAGCACGATTCAGTATGAGTCGACGAGTCAGCAGCAGAGCAATACGCTGTTTGCCGGCGGCAAAAAGACGATTACCACCGATACGGGAACGTATGATTTTTCGTATCAGCAGGGGTTTGTGACAGGCACTTCGCTGAACGTGGGTTTCAATAACTCTCGCGTGACGACGACTAACCCCTTTTCAAATTACAGCCCGCAGGTAAATACGAATTTCCGTGCAGAGGTGACTCAGCATCTTTTGCAGGGCTTTGGCACGGGCGTGAATAACCGGTTTGTCGTCCAGGCAAAGAATGATCGCCGGATTACCGACTCTTCGTTCCGTGCACAGATTCTATACACCGTGACGCAGGTGGAGAACATCTACTGGGGCCTGGTGAGCGCATACGAAGATGAGCAGGCCAAAGAGCGTGCGCTGGCACAGTCCACGCAACTGGATCAGGACAACCGGAAGCAGTTGCAGATTGGGACGCTGGCTCCGCTGGATGTGGTGAACTCCGATTCGGCAGTGGCGAGCGACAAGCAGGCGCTGGTGGCCTCGAAGACGAACCTGGAATATCAGCAGATGCTGATGAAGCAGGCGATTGCGCGGAACCTGAATGATTCGCAGCTCTCGAATGCACCGGTGATTCCGACGGACCGCGTGAGCCTGGACCGGCTGCCCGAAGAGGACATGTCGGTCGAGGACCTGGTGAAAGAGGCGTATGCCAACAATCCTTCGATTGAACAGGCAACGCTGAACATGAAGAACAATGAGCTGACCATCAAGGCGATTCGCAATGGCTTGTTGCCTACGGTTGATGCGTATGCGTTCTACGGTGCGAGTGCACTGGGTGGTGGCCAGAACCCGAACCTGACGTGCGGAGGATTTGGCTCTACGACGCCCTGCCCTCCGGGAACTGTGGCTCCAATCAGTTATGGAACTGCGTTCGGCAACTTGTTCAATAGCTCGAGCCCGGACAAGGGCGTGGGCGTGAACATCACGATTCCGCTGCGGAACCGCGTGGCTCAGGCTGACCAGGAGCGGTCGCAGATGGAGTACAGGCAGTCGCAGATGCGGTTGCAGCAGCTCTATACGCAGATACGGATTCAGGTGGTGAATGCACAGTATGCGTTGACCAATGATCGTGCGCAGGTGAATGCTCTGGAAGCGGCGCGGGACTATGCCGCGCAGAGTCTGGACGCCGAGCAGAAGAAGTACAAACTGGGCGCTTCGACGACGGCGAACGTGCTACAGCAGGAGCGCAATCTGGCGATTGCGGACAACAACCTGATTTCGGCTACTGCTGCGTATGCGAATGCGCGTGTGGCGCTGTCGCAGTTGCTCTCGAACACGCTGGATAAGTATGGGATCAGCATCGAGTCGGCGGCTACGGGTAATATCACGACGCCCCCGGTGGTTCCGGGTCTGACTGCTCCGAAGGCGCCTGAGGGACCGAAGCCGATTGTGATTACGCCGAATCCTCCGGCGGAGTAGTCGGCTGGACTTTGGAAAGGCCCGGGCTTCGGCTCGGGTCTTTTTGTTGGGATGGGTGGTTGATGGGGTGGCTCATTGCCACCCTTCACGGTGAGGCTGCGAAGGATGGGGCATCCGTAGAGTGGTGGCCGGGAGAGGAAATACGGGGGTCTCTCCACTGCGACGGCAAAAAGCGCCGCCTTCGGTTGAGATAACGTAGTGTGGCGGCGTGCAAAAAGCGCGGTCTTTGGTCGAGATGACGTGATGTGGTGGTGTGCAAAAAGCGCCGCCTTCGGTTGAGATAACGTGTTCCTGGTGGGCTGGCTGGCGATAGACTTGAATTCTATGAGTAAAGAGCACAAGAATTCTCTGGCCAGTGCGGCTTCGGCGTATCTGCGTTCGGCGATGCATCAACCGGTGGACTGGCATGAGTGGGGCGAGGCAGCGTTTGCCAAGGCCAAGGCGGAGGACAAGCCGATTCTGCTGGACATTGGCGCGGTGTGGTGTCACTGGTGCCATGTGATGGACCGCGAATCGTATGAGAACGAAGATACGGCGCGGGTGATCAATGAGCTGTTTGTGCCGGTGAAGGTAGACCGCGACGAGCGTCCGGATGTGGACACGCGGTATCAGGCGGCGGTGGCTGCGGTGAGCGGGCAGGGTGGGTGGCCGCTGACGGCGTTTCTTACTCCTGACGGCAAGCCGTATTTTGGCGGGACGTACTTTCCGCCGCTGGATCAGCATGGCAGGCCGGGCTTTCGGCGCGTGCTGGCGACGATGGCTGAGGCGTTCCAGAAGCAGCGTGGCGAAGTGGACGATTCGGCCGCGAGCGTGATGGCGGCGATTGAGCACAATGAGTCGTTCAACGGCAAGGCCGGGAATCCGGGGCCGGAGCTGGTGGCGAAGATGGTGGCCTCGGTGCTGAAGCAGTTCGATGCGCGGTCGGGCGGGTTCGGGTCGCAGCCGAAGTTTCCGCACTCGGGGGCGATTGATTTGTTGCTGGATACGGCGTCGCGTGTGTCGGTGGGCGACGGCGCGAAACTGGGCGATCTGGCGAAGCAGGCGGCGATGGTGACGCTGGAGAAGATGTCGAAGGGCGGAATCTACGACCATCTGGCGGGAGGGTTTCATCGCTATTCGGTCGATGACCGTTGGGTGGTGCCGCACTTCGAGAAGATGTCGTATGACAATAGTGAGCTGCTGAAGAACTACGTCCACGCCTACCAGACGTTTGTGGAGCCGGAGTGCGCGCGGGTGGCGAAGGAGATGATGGGCTGGATCGATGGGTGGCTGAGCGACCGCGAACGGGGAGGCTTCTACGCTTCGCAGGATGCCGACGTTTCGCTGGACGACGACGGCGACTACTTTACGTGGACGGCGGATGAGGCTTCTGCGGTGCTGACGCCGGAAGAGTTTGCGATCGCCAGCGCGTATTACGACATCGGCGAAATTGGCGAGATGCATCACAATCCGGCGAAGAACGTGCTGCATGTGCGGGGGACGCTGGAGAGTGTTGCGAAGTCGAATGGGGTGCCGCTCGACACGGCGCGAGAGCGGCTGGTTTCGGCCAGGGCGAAACTGTATGCGGCGCGGTTGAAGCGGCCTACTCCTTATGTGGACAAGACGGTCTACGTGGGATGGAACGGGATGATGATCTCGGCGTATCTGGAGGCCGGGCGCGTGCTGGATATGCCGGAGACGCGGGCGTTTGCGCTGAAGTCGCTGGATCGCGTGCTGGCTGAGTCGTGGAATCCGAAGACGGGTATGGCGCACGTGGTGGCGTATGGCGAGAAGGGCGGCGCGGGCGCTCGCGTGGCCGGCGTGCTGGAGGACTACGTGTTTGTTGCTCATGCAGCGCTTGATGCGTGGGAGGCGACGGGCGAGTTGCGCTACTACGAAGCCGCGGCGGCAATTGCGGAGAGTGTGGTGGCGAGATTTTATGACAAGACCGGCTGCGGCTTCTTTGACATGGAAAACGCTGCTGACGGCGAGGTGCGGCTGGGCGCGTTGAGCGCGCGGCGTAAGCCTCTGCAGGATTCGCCTACTCCGGCGGGGAACCCGGTGGCGGCCGCGCTGCTGATGCGGTTGGAGGGTTTGAATGGGCGAGAAGACAATGCGGTGAAGGCTCTCGATACGATGCAGGCGTTTGCCGGAGTGGTGGAGCACTTTGGATTGTTCGCCGCGACGTATGCGCTGGCGTTGCAGCGGATGGTGCAGCGGGCAGTGCAGGTCTGCGTGATTGGCGATGATGCGGACGCGCGCAGGTTGGAGGCGGTTGCGCTGGCGCGGTTCGCGGTGAATAAGAGTGTGATCCGGCTGCGGCGTGACCAGCTTGATGCGCTGCCGCCTGCGCTTGCCGAGACGCTGCCGCATCTGCCGGGGTTGAAGGCGGAGGGTAGTTTTGCGGCGATCTGCAATGGGAAGGGCTGTCTGCCGCCGGTGTCGACCGTGGACGAACTGATTGAGGCGATGAATCAGGCGCTGTGAGAGCGGGTCCTCCCGCTTCGCGGAAGGATGACAACTGGGGAGTTCGCAGGGTGATCTGTTTGCATTTCCACCCTTCGCGAAATCTGCGAAGGATGGGGCACCTGTAGGGTTGTGGCGCTCGGAGCGAAATACGGGGGTCTCTCCACTGCGGCGGCAAAAGGCGCCGCCTTCGGTCGAGATGACGTGAACTGAGCGTGGGCTGTGAGGTGCCTCACCCTATGAGCGGCTGCTGTGCGGGTGGGGCGGTGGGGTCGGGTTTCTGCTGCATGAGGAGCATGTTGGACGAGATGCCCAGCGGGATGCCTTCTTTTTCAAAGGCGAGGATGATGCGGCGGCGCAAGGCCCTCAGCACGGGGTCGCGCTGGTTGGCGCGCACGCGAATGTTGACCGGGTAGATGACTTCGCGGCCGCGGATTTCGTTGACGCCGAGGATGTCGGGATCGGCGATGGCAATGTCCTTGAAGGCGGGGTCGTTGCGGACCTGTTCGGCGAGTGCGAGCAGAATGCCCATGACTTTGTCGGGGTTGGCGCTGGCGTCTACGCTGACCGGCAGCGAGGCGATGGAGTAGTCGCGTGAGAAGTTGGAGACGGAGGCGACCTGGCTGTTGGGGATGATGTAGAGCGTACCGTCGGCGTCGCGGACGCGCGTCGAGCGCAGGGAGAGGTCTTCAACTGTGCCTTTGAGCCCCGCGATGGTGACGACTTCACCTACGTTGTACTGGTCTTCGACGAGGATGAGGAGGCCATTAATCATGTCCTTGAACATGGACTGCGCGCCGAGGCCGACGCCGACTCCGATGATGCCGGCAGAGGCCAGGATGGGCTGGTAGGGGATGTTGAAGATGTTGAGTATCTGGAGCAGCGCAATGAAGGCCAGCACGGCATAGGATGTAGCGCGCACGACCGAGGCGATGGTGCGGAGTTGTGCTGCGCGCTGGAAGTTGCCGACGTAGTTGTCGGCGCGTTTGCGCAGGCGATGCACGAAGAACAGGATGATGCGCTGGAGGATGAAGAGGACCAGAACGACGGCAAGGAGTTTGGGCACCTGATCGCGCACGAAGTCGATGATGTCGTTGTGCCAGCCGCGCTCGATGGCGTCGAACAGATGCTGGTCTTGCGGGGGCGCTGCCTGGAGGAGCATCATTAATTGCAAATTCGGGTCTCGCTTTCGGAGATGGCTGTGGGAACAGAATGCGACAGCTCTCCATAAGATGCAACGTGCGCTGGTGCGGGACGCGAGGCACTACCCGGTGGCGGATTGAGGTGTACGATGCGAATTCTTTGTGGTGCGGTGGTTGGGATGGTCCTTTTGATGGGTGCGGCGGGGGCGATGGGAAGCGCGCAGGCGATCCAGAGTCAGCAGGTGCCGCGGAGTCCGACACCTCCGGGGCTACCTCCGATTGACGGGGGAGCGGGTGGTTCTGGCGAGGGTCTGCCGCCTTCGGTGATGGCGCGGCAGGCAAAGGCGCGCAATGACGACCGGCAGAAGCAACTGGTGGCCGACACGAACAAACTGCTGCAACTGGCGACCGAGTTGAAGGCTGACGTGGACAAGACGAATAAGGATGTTTTGTCGGTGGATGTTATCAAGAAGGCGGATGAGATCGAGAAGCTCGCCAAGAGTGTTAAGGATCGGATGAAGGGCTGATTCGCCGTATGAAGAAAGGTCCGGGGCTAAGGAGGCTCTGATTAAGTATCGGAGGGCCACGGAATGAATCGGCGCAGAAGAGAAATACGGGGATTCTTCCCATTCGACTTCGCTCAGGGCAGGCTGCTGCGCTCAGAATGACGGATCAAAAATCGGAGACTTAATCAGAGGTTCCCTAAAGCCCCACGCTCATCCTTAAAGGCAACCGCAGAGAATTTTGGGTGAGGGTGGTCTTTGTTGGTGCTGAAGCGGGAGAAATACGGGGGTCTCTCCACTGCGGCGGCAAAAAACGCTGCCTTCGGTCGAGATGACGTGGTGTAGTGGTGGCAAAAGAGCGCGGAGTTTGGTTGAGATGATGTGGTGTCAGGAGTGACGTGGAACCCCACCTTAGGCGCGATGAAACTGCGCCGAAGATGGGGCACCCGACGCCGACTTCGGTGTGTTTTAGAGACTTTCCTCCCTCAAGGCGTGGATAGTGCTGCTGCGGCACTGACCTGGGGGATGGGAAGATCGCGCGTGGGAACGGCTGTGGAGCGCATGGTGGCGACTACGGTGGCTGCGTCCCAATCTGGATGCGCGGCGCGGATGAGCGCGGCTGCGCCTGCTGCGAGCGGCGCGGAGGCGCTGGTTCCGATGGCTTGCACATAGGCGACGTGTCCCAGGTTGAAGCAGCCCATGCTGTGGGCGGAGTCGGTGGGCGGGCCGTCGAGGGTTGCGGGAATGCCGCTGCTACATGCGCCGCGCACCCAGCCGGTGGCGGATGTATCGGAGCCTTCGGGATAGCTGCCGCCGGGTGCGGCGAGCGCGTCGGCGATGCCATGGTTGCTGTAGTACGCGAGCGAGATGGGGCCGGTTGAGCAGCCGTCGTTGGGGTCGGCGGTCTGGACGCAGGCTGGGTTGGTGGAGGCTTCGATGGCGACGACGCCGCGTGACTGGGCGGGGAGTTCGACGAACCGGGGATTGGAGAGGTCGAGGCCCTCGTTGCCTGCGGCGGCGACGAGTACGATATTCGCCTGCGCGGCGGCCCAGGTGACTCGGTCGAAGGCGGCCTGGAGTCCGGCGCCGTCTCCGGTGGTGAGGTCGGCTACGGCGCCGACGGAGAGCGAGATGATGTCGGCGCGGTTGGCGATGGCGTCGTTGATGCCCTGGAGCACCCAACTGAGCAGGCCACTGGCCTGACCAGCGGTGCATTGGTCGGCGAGGCTGGCCCCGTTTAAGACGGCTGGCATCCGCTCGAGCACTTTGATGTTAAGGATGCTGGCTTCGGGCGCGACGCCGATGATCTCGCCGGTGCCGGGGCCCATGGCTCCGGCGGCGAGTGAGGCGGTCCAGGTGCCGTGGCCGGATTGGTCCTGCGGTGTGCCGTCGTCGCAGGCGCTGGGATAGGCGGTCTGGTCAACTTCGGAGAGATTGAGGACGAGGTTGGGCGCGATGTCGGGGTGGGTCTGGTCTACGCCGCTGTCGAGGATGGCGATGCGGATGCCTTTGCCTCGCGTGATGTCCCATGGGCCGTGCGAGGGGCCTCCTGCGATGTTGTCGCCGTAGCCTCCAACCTGCTGGACGGCCCATTCCTGCGGGGTTTGGGTGTAGTAGGTGTCGTAGGGAACAGCGAGGGATTTTGCGCCGATGACGACGCTGAAGGTTGCAGGCACGGCCTTGAGATGGAGGCGGGTGGCGGTGAGGACGCGGTCGTGGATGACGTAGGCGACGTTGGGCTCGGAGCGGAGCTGCTCGATGGCGGCTGCGTCGTTGGTGGAGGCATTGAACTGGACAGTGGTGATGCCGAGGCGGTCGCTGCGATGGAGGAGATGCGCGCCGAGGGTGTGGACGCGCGCTTCGGCATCTGCGGGGATGGAGTTATTGCGGTAGATGACGAGGTAACGGTGGGGCACAGTCGTTGCGGCGCCGATCTGCGCAGGTGAGGAGACAGGTAAAAAAATCGAAATGAGAGGTAGGACCAAAATGGACAGCAGGCGGTGCGTCCGGCTGGCAGAAGATTGGAAAGTTCTCATGACGGAGCCGGGGGCTTTCGACACAGTTTGACCTCTTGGCAGTGCGCTGTAGTGTGCATCGGCAGGGGAGGAAAAAGGTTGAGGCGCGGTGCGGGTGGGTGTCCATTTTGTTGGTTCGGAGATGAAACGAACATGCGAAGGCACGGAGATGGATGTGCTGCATTGACCCTGTGTGATTGCACATGCTCTAATGCGCTCTTTATGGAACAAATTGCGGACCAATGTAGTAAGGAGACCTTTGCATGGATGTAGTAGGGCTGTTGGCTTTGTTTGCTGGGGCGCAGGTGCCCGTTTCACCTGGATATGTCGGTGGGGATGATGGACAGGTTTGGCTGTGGGGAGCCATGGTGGTTGGCGCGCTGGCGCTGGTTGCGGCGTTCCTGCTGATTCGGCACGTGAACCAAGGAGACACGGGGACGCCGGAGATGCGGGCGATCTCGGACGCGATCCGCGAAGGGGCTGAAGCGTTTCTGAAGCGGCAGTACAGGACGATTGGCGCGATTGCCGTGGTGTTGGCAGTGGTGCTGTTTGCGGGCTATCAGATGTCGGCGCGGACAGCCCCGTTTGCGACGAAGACGGTGATTAGCTTTCTGATTGGCGCGTTGTGTTCTGCCGCGGCGGGATACACGGGGATGTACTGCTCGATCCGCGCGAACATCCGGAC
The DNA here is from genome assembly GCF_035763405.1 of Edaphobacter sp. Taxonomy (NCBI): domain Bacteria; kingdom Pseudomonadati; phylum Acidobacteriota; class Terriglobia; order Terriglobales; family Acidobacteriaceae; genus Edaphobacter; species Edaphobacter sp. The sequence continues at coordinate 1,620 of NZ_DASUBE010000106.1, read as the reverse complement.
CGCTTCGGCGGCGAGGACGAGCCTCAACAGGGCGCTGCAGATGGCGCTGCGCGGAGGCGCGGTGACGGGGCTGGTGGTAGTCGCGCTCTCGCTGCTGGGCGTGGGTGCGTTGTTCCTGTTCTACGGAGGGCTGGAACATCCGGAGACGGTGCCGTACCAACTGGTGGGCTTCGGATTTGGAGCGTCGCTGGTGGCGCTGTTTGCGCAACTTGGCGGCGGAATCTATACCAAGGCTGCCGATGTGGGGGCGGACCTGGTGGGCAAGGTGGAAGCGGGGATTCCTGAAGACGACCCGCGCAACCCGGCCGTGATTGCGGACCTGGTGGGCGACAATGTGGGCGACTGCGCGGGACGCGGCGCGGACATCTTCGAGTCGACCGCGGCGGAGAACGTGGGCGCGATGATTCTGGGCGCGGCGCTGTATCCGATCTTCGGCGTGAAGGGGATTCTGTTTCCGCTGATCATGCTGGCGGTGAATTTGATTGCGAGCCTGGTGGGTGTCTTTGTGGTGAGGACCACTGAGACGGAAGACCCGATGCATGCGATGAACCGCGGTTTCTATGTGACGTCGGGGCTGGCGCTGATTGGGTTTGCGGTGGCGGTGTATGGGATGTTGAATGGGCCGGGAGTGCATCCGCTGTGGCTGCTGGGCTGCGGTGTGGTGGGACTGATCACGTCGTTCTTGTTTGTGTGGATTACGGAGTACTACACGGAGTCGCGCTACGCTCCGGTGAAGTCGATCGCCCATGCTTCGCTGACGGGACCGGCGACGAACATCATCAGCGGGTTGGCTGTGGGCATGGAGACGCCCGCGATGCCGGTGATTGCGATCTCGGCCGCGCTGCTGCTGAGCTACTACTTCGGCGTGCAGGGCCTGCATGATGTGGGCGGCGTCTCGGATTATGCGAAGGGCATTTACGGAACGGCGATTGCCACGATGGGGATGCTGTGCTGCGCGGCATACATTCTGGCGATGGATACGTTCGGGCCGATTACGGACAACGCGGGCGGCATCATCGAGATGTCGAACCAGGCGGACTCGATCCGCGAGCGGACGGACAAGCTGGACTCGGCGGGGAACACCACGAAGGCGCTGACCAAGGGCTACGCCGTTGGGTCGGCTTCGCTGGCGGCGTTTCTGCTGTTCTCCGCTTACCTTGAAGAGATCAAGGCGATTGTGGGCGACAAGGTTGCCAATGCGGGCGGCTACATGCCTGCGGGGTGGAACTTCACGACGGTGAACCTGGCGCAGGTGCCGGTGTTCGTCGGGGCGATGCTGGGCGCGATGCTGGTGTTCCTGTTCAGCTCGATGGCGATTAAGGCCGTGGGGCGTTCGGCGCAGAAGGTGGTCGAGGATGTGCGCGACCAGTTCCGCGAGAACCCGGGCATTATGGCGGGAACGTCGAAGCCGGACTATGGGCGGTGCGTGCACATTGTGACGGGCGCAGCGCTGAAGGAGATGGTGCTGCCCGGGGCGCTGGTGGTGGCGATGCCGGTGATTGTGGGGCTGCTGTTCCGGCACTTCTCGTCGAGCTACCAGGCGAATACGGCGATCTATGCTCCGGGGACGATTCTGCCGGTGCCGGCTATTGCGGGTGTTCCGGTGAACCTGGCTGGAGC
>NZ_DASUBE010000105.1:0-4618 GCF_035763405.1 Edaphobacter sp. | reverse complement strand
GCCTGCACCTTGTCGTGGCTTCCTTTATCGATCGACACCCCGACCACCGCCAGCCCCTGCGGTCCAAGCTCCTGCGAGAGCCGCGCCAGGCCGGGCATCTCTTCGCGGCAAGGCCCGCACCACGTTGCCCAGTAATTCATCAGCACCACTTGCCCGCGATGGTCTGCGAGCCGCCACTCGCCTCCGCCCAACTGCGCAAGCGCCATCGCCGGCATGGTCTTGCGCGCGCTTGCAGGAGCAATCCCGCCCGCCTGACCGGCCGCGCGATGCCACACCCATCCGCCCAGCAGCACAGCCGCCGCCACGAAGCCCCACATCGCCAGCCTGTCGCGCCGCCCTGTTGTCTGCATCTCAGACATATGTATGCACCTACGCAAGCCTATCTTGTTTGACTCGCTCTTCTCACTCCGATTCTGTACAGTGTGGAGCAACGAAGGGCCACAGCCGATGATCCCAGGATGAAGCGCCGCATGACTCGATCAACGCTCCTCTCTCAATTCGCTGCGCTGCTTATGCTGTTGCCCGCCGCCAGACCGGCCGCAGCCTATTCCTTTCAGACGCATGAGCAGCTCATCGATCTGACCTGGAAGGCGTCGATTCGACCGCTGCTTCTTGCCCGCTACCCCAACCTGACTCCGGCCCAGCTTCAAGAAGCCCATGCCTACGCCTACGGCGGCTGCGCCATTCAGGACATCGGCTACTATCCCTTCGGCAACGGCTTCTACAGCGGGCTCATGCACTATGTCCGCACCGGCGATTTCGTCCGCAGCCTGCTGCGCAACGCCCACACCGCCGATGAGCTTGCCTTCGCCATCGGCGCTCTCTCGCACTACATCGCCGACAACATCGGCCACCCCGAAGCCGTCAATCTTGCCGTGCCCGTCGAGTTCCCCAAGCTCGAAAAGAAATACGGCCACAACATCAACTACGGCGAGGACCCCCACGCCCACGTCCGCACCGAGTTCGCCTTCGACATCGACCAGATCAGCAAGAATCGCATGGCGTCTTCCGCCTATCTCCACCACGTCGGCCTTTTCGTTGCCACCGACCTGCTGCGCAAAGCCTTCTTCGAGACCTACGGCATCGACCTCCAACCTCTGCTCGGCAAAAAGCAGCGCGTTCTCAAGGGTTACAGCTTTGCCCTGCGCAGCTTTCTACCGCGCATCGCTTACGCCGAAACCGTGCTCCACCGGAAACACTTCCCGCCCGACACGCCCGGAGAGCCCCTCGAAAAGCTAAAGAAAGCCCTCGCTCAATCCGCCGCTGACAACGGCTGGGAGCAGTATCGCGGGAAGGCAGGCATTCGCACCTACATGATGGCCGGCCTCATCTTCATCCTTCCCAAGTTCGGCCCGCTCTCCTACCTCGCCATCCGCGGCCCCAGCCCCCACACACAGGAGATGTACGTCGAAAGCCTCAACCGAAGCATCGACGCTCTTCGCCTCGCCCTGAGCCACTTCAACCATCTCGCGCCGTATCTCCCCGACCGCGATCTCGATACCGGCCTCAAAGTCAAGCCCGGCGGCTACCGCCTTACCGATGAAACCTACGCGCAACTCCTCGCCGCTCTGACCAGCAAGCCCACCTCCACCATCCCCATTCATCTTCAGCAGGACATCCTTAGCTACTACGCCGATCCCAGCGCGCCGATCATCACCAAAAAGAACAAGGCAAAATGGGCGCGCGTCCAAGCCCAGCTCAAAGTGCTTGCCACTATGGCCACCACTACAGACCCTGACCCCGACGTTGACGCCGCTCCGCCACAGCCAACTCAGCAACCTTGAAATGAATCCGAGTCACTCTGCCGTGCTGTACCGAAAGCGTATATACGTTCGGCACTCCACCGCGGCGCCCTGCATGAGATATGGCCTGAATCTCCACTGCTTCGCCGCGTCTAAGGATGACTTCAACAAGCCCGCCGGCCCGCTGACAATCTGCGTGCTCTCCACTTCGCCGTTGCGGCCAATGTTTGCCTGCACCACTACATCGCCCGTAATCCCCCGCGCCAGCGCATCGCGCGGATAATCCGGTCGCGGACTCGACAATGCACTCAACCGCGCCTCATCCACAAAGACCGGCACCGAGCTGTGCATTCCCTTCGGTAGTGTTGAAGGCGAGCTCTCATCCGATGCGGTGCCGGACCCGGCAAGCACCGACACTACGCCCCGCGCAGCATCCGGCGCCGGTTGCTCACTCTCGTGTTCACGTGCCGGTGCTGCTGCACTCAGATCCTGCGGCTTTGGCAACGGTGTTGCGACAGACGTCGTCGTCTTTGCCGCCTGCACCGGCTCGGCTGTTGGTGTTGGTGCAGATGTTTGTGCGGGCACTGTTGTCTCAGCAGGCCCGGTTGCCGTTGCTGCGTGCGCGGCAGTTGAGAGCGGCGATTGTGCAGAAGCAGAAGTAACAGGAGCAACGCTTGTAGCCTTCTGCTGCGTACCGATCCAACCTGCAACACGCGCCTTTCCACTCGCCAGGGCCACACCCGCGGTGTGCGCTGCATCGCGGATACCCTGCCACCCGCGTGCACGATCAAGCATTCCGCCCGCCACCGCCGCTGCAATCACAAGGACGCCTAACACTGCGGCGAGTCCGCGCCGCCAGCGTGAGCCATGCTCCTCCTCCAGGTACTCCTCGACCGGCACACGAATCGGAAGCTCATCGTCCTCCGCTGTGAACTCAGGCCGCCATCTCAGAGGAGCGGCACCGCTCGCCAGCGTCCGTGCGCCTGCTGGAGACGTTTCCCGCACGGGCTCGCTCTGACGCATCGGCTCCTTCCAGACCGGCTCTGCTTCCTTCACCGGCCAGTTCGCCCGCGGTGGAGCGCCGTTCTCGCCCGCTCCCCTCTTCCAATCAAGCTCGCGATCTTTCTGCGTGGGCCATGGCCGCATCGGCGGCGCGGATGCCATCCACTCCGGCCGGGGCGCGTCTTCTCCTGCCGTGGGCCACGGCTTCATGGGAGGCACCGGCACAGATTCGATCACTTCGCTCTCTTCCAGCGAATCCCCATCCCGCTCGTCGGAACGCTCATCGGAACGCGCATCAGGGCGCTCAACAGGGCGCGCAGAAAATCGCGCTTTTCCATCGCTCGCGTTCGGAGCCAATCTCTCCATCCTGCTGTCAATGCTGTCCAGATGCATCTTCATCTGGAGCGTATTCATCTCCAGCCGGCTCAGGGCCTCCTTCACCTGCTTCGGCCCACCAAACAATGACGTGGCGACGGTTGCAACATCTTCCTTCGGGTCGGCGGCCAGCCGTTGTTCCAACTCGGTCTCCGGCTTGCCGGCTGCCGCGCTCTCCAGTGCTCTCGTCTCTTCCCATCCGCCAATGCCGGCCAGAAACACCACCAACAAACTGACGGGCACCGCGCCCTCGTCACCGATCTTCGCGATCTCCGTCCCGCCGGAGGCGACGCCGACCATGGTCAGCATCGTCGTCAACGCGAGCTGTCCATCTTCCTGCTGCTGTATCGACTTTACCTGCGCCGTGAACTCGTCGCGAAAACTGCTGTCCCGCGCCAGCATTGGAGCAAGGCGAAAGAAATCCTCCGGAGATCCAAAGCTCACTTCGCTGGCCTGGAACAACTCCTGAAAGTCCGTAATGTGCTTTCCATACTGCCGCGCAGTCTCCTGCGCATCGCTGAAGAACGCCATCGTGTGGACATCATACGCCGCGTCTCCGCGCTTTCGCTGTCTCGTCAACGCTGTTCATCCGCGCAAAAACAGCTTGCTTCAACAGGCAAACACCGCGTAATTTTCCTGCATCTAACCCACGCTGAAGCAAGCGCGCTAACCCGCGTTCTATCAACCAGCCTGTTCACCCGAAGGAGTCCAGATGAAGCGTGCACGCAAGCTTCCGGAAACATACACCGTCGCACTCGCGACCATCGCACTGCTCGCCGCGGCCATGGGCTGCAACAGCTCGAAGACGGCCCCGACGCCGGAAAATTTCACCACAGCCATCAACGCCTACTTCGTCGATCACCACGAGTGCCTGCTCTCCAACGTCCGCTTTCCCTACGAGACGACCGACAAAGACGACACGCGCCGCATGGACTCGCTCGTCAAATCACTGCTGCTCGAAAAGAGCGTTGAAGCCACGATCCACGCCAGCCGCTACACCGTCACCACTGCCGGCGCGCGCTACGCTCCTCGCTTCTGCTACGGCAACCGCGAAGTGACCGGCATCGACGGCTCTACGCCACTTTCGGTCGTCAACGGCTTCAAGCAAACCACCGTCACCTACCACTACGTCATTAGAGACGTCCCCATCTGGGCAAAGACCCCCGAAATCATGGCCGCCTTTCCCACCATGGCCCAGGCCATCAACAACCCCTCCACCGCCAAAATCACCCTTGCCCAAACCACCGGAGGGTGGCAGGTTCCTGATTAAGGATGGCCTGATTTAACTGGCAGGCGTTTCCCTCGGCGGCTGAAGAGGGTGCGGAAAAATCCATCTGCGGCTTGTGCGGAACGGCCCGGGGCTCAAGAGGGTGCTGAAAAAGTCATTGGCGAAGAGAAAGGCGTACCTCAGCGGCTAAAGCCGCGCTGATTTTGCGGTACTTGCGGCACGGCTGAAGCCGTGCCCTTAAGCAAAACGGACTTTTTCAGCACCCTCTAAA
>NZ_DASUBE010000104.1:0-51999 GCF_035763405.1 Edaphobacter sp. | reverse complement strand
GTTGTGCCCAGCAGAAAGCCCCCGGTGGCCGGGGGCTTTCCTGATCTCTATTTTAAGTATAGCGGATTGGGGAAACTCGACCGCCAATCCAGGAGAAAAAGCGGGTTCTCTGCCTGTGGCGAAGGATGACAACTGGAGTGGTGGCGTTTCTCGGGGGAAGAGGAAAAATGCAGGGATCTCTCCACTCCGGCGGCAAAAAACGCCGCCTCCGGTCGAGATGACGTGCTTTGGAGTGGGTGGAGGATAAGCGGAATCAGTGGCGGGGCGTGCCGCTTTTGTGCTCCCAGGGGCGGGGGTTGACGGGGTCGTCCTGCCATTTCTGACGGCGGCCGACGAGGAACATCGCCAGGCCAAAGACGAGCATGAGAATGCCCCAGACGAGGTTGATGTTCACGTCCATCGATTTGGCGTAGATGCCGCTGTGGCGCGTGACGATGCCCCAGAAGGTGATGAGGCCTCCGGTGATGAGGAAGATGAGGCCGAGCGGGATGCGGATGTCGAGACCCATGTTTGCTCCTTATTGAGACGGCGCGTTGGTTGCTACATACGCATAAGAAACCGCAGGTCCTTCGACTACGGCGGCAAAAGCGCCGCCTCCGCTCAGGATGACAATTTCTTTTCTTCAGGTGCTTACTACGTTCTTTGACTTCAGTGCTTACTACGGTTCTTTGACTTCAGGTGCTTACTACAGTTCTTTGACTTTGGTGCTTACTACGGTTCTTTGACTTTGGTGCTTACTACGGTTCTTTGACTTCAGTGCTTACTACGGTTCTTTGACTTTGGTACTTACTACAGCTCTTTGACTTCAGGTGCTTACTACAGCTCTTTGACGTTGCGTAGCAATTAACCTACGCGAAGACGAGGTTGAGGGCGATGAGGATGGCCAGCACGGCAATCGCCAGCGTCGCGGGTTTCTGATACCAGCGCAGGTGCGACTCGACTGGTTTGGGTGTGAGCGAGTAGACGAGGCCGACCAGCTCCGGCTCCGGGCGTGGCTTCGTGGCCACGCTGACGACGATGGTCACGACGAAGTTGACGGCGAAGGCGAAGATGGCGGTCCAGAAGTTCTGCGCCATGTCGCTGGGGTAGCGGTGGACGATGTGGATCCAGCCGCCGTGGATGCCGGCGGCGGCGGCAACGGGCAGGGTGAGTCCATGATGAACCAGCGCGGCCAGCGTGCCCGCAACCAGGCCGGTGAAGGCTCCGTGTCCGGTGGTGCGCTTCCAGAACATGCCCAGCAGGAAGGTGGCGAACAGCGGCGCGTTGACGATGGAGAAGATCAGTTGCAGCGCGTCCATGATGTTGTTGAAGTTGGTGACGGCGTAGGCCGCGCCGATGGATAAGACGATGCCTCCGATCGTGGACATGCGTCCCATCCAGAGGTAGTGCTCGTCGCTGGCTTTTTTGTTGATGTAGGCCTGGTAGATGTCGTAGGTCCAGACGGTGTTGAAGGCGGTGACGTTGCCCGCCATGCCGGACATGAAGCTGGCCAAGAGCGCGGTGAGCCCGAGGCCGAGCATTCCCGTGGGGAAGAAGGTGAGCAGCATCATCGGGATGGCGAGGTCGTAGTTATAGACCGGGATGCCGTTGGAATCGACGACGGGCTTGCCGTTGAGCGGGTCGACCTTCTGCGGGATGATGCCGTGCGGATGCGCTTCGTCGAGCGGGAGCGCGTGGCCGTTGGGCGCGGTGGTGGAGAAGGCCGCCGAGTGCGTGACGCCCATGTGCGAGGTGACGCTGACGGCGATGAGGCCGGGCAGGATCACAAGGAACGGGAAGAACATCTTCGGGATGGACGCGATGAGCGGGACGCGGCGGGCCGAAACCTCGGAGTCAGCCGCCATGGCGCGCTGGATGACGAGGAAGTCTGTACACCAGTAACCGAAGCTCAGGACGAAGCCGAGTCCCATGGCGAGGCCGACCCACTCGACGCCGAGCGTGTTGGTAGAGGCGTGGCCCATGCCCTGCCAGGAGTGCGTCATCGCCGCGGGCAGCGTGCGCTTGATTCCCTCCCATCCGCCGACGTTCTTCAAGCCGATCCAGACCAGCGGTGCAAAGCCGGCGACGATGAGGAAGAACTGGAGCACCTCGTTATAGATCGCGCTGGTGAGGCCGCCGAGAAAGATATAGCCGAGCACGATGAGCGCAGAGACCAGGATGGAAACATGGAAGATGTACTGGTCCGGGATGATGCCGTGGAAGAGGCCCAGCGTCTGGATGAGCAGCGCCATCGCGTACATGGAGATGCCGGAGCTGATGACGGTCATGATGGCGAAGGAGAAGGCGTTGAGGGCGCGGGTCTTCTCGTCGAAGCGCAGGCGCAGGAACTCGGGCACGGAGCGGGCCTTGGAGCCGTAGTAGAACGGCATCATGAAGATGCCGACGAAGACCATCGCGGGGATGGCGCCGATCCAATAGAACTGGCTGGTGACGATGCCGTACTTCGCGCCCGAGGCGCCCATGCCGATGACCTCCTGCGCGCCGAGGTTGGCCGAGATGAAGGCCAGGCCGCAGACCCAGGCCGGGATGGAGCGGCCGGCGAGGAAGAAGTCGTTGGAGGTGCGCATGTACCGCTTGAGGGCAAAGCCGATGCCCAGAACGAAGACGAAGTAGACCAGCATGATGAGCCAGTCGATGATGGACAGATTCACGGTAAGCCTTTAGCCAAAGCGCAAAATGGGTTTGCTTTACAAGGAATGTAAACGGTTTACAGGCCTTCGTCCAGTTTCGGGGTGAGCGTTAGACCTATCAAAAGTTCAATACGTAAATCGACATGCTTCGATTGGGATAGAGACGCCAGTTTAAGTGCGGATACAGTGAAAGATTTTGCATATCCACTGGGTACCCTGAGCCGGTAATGATGCATCGTAGGATACAACGTCCGTAGGCTTACGCTGGTGTGAGCCGGTTGGACGTCCGAGATGAGTCGCAGAGTTTAAACCCTTGTTTCACTTTTTCTCCCTTGGAGCGGTACTTGTATGCAGTCCACCATTCTTCTTATCGATGACAACGCAGTGCAGGCTGCCATCAGGCAGACGATTCTGAAGCGGGCAGGGTATGTTGTCATTGCTGTGCTGGATCCCAAACGGGCCCTGGAACAGATTCGCACTGAGGGCGCGGCAGTCATAGAGCTGGTCATTACCGACCACCTGATGCCGGGCATGAACGGCGCGGCCTTTGTGAAGGCCCTGCGGACCACGCATCCCGCCCTGCCGGTGCTGGTCATCAGCGGGCTCGACGAGGCTGAGGCCGAGTACGACGGGCTGGGCGTCACGTTCCGCCAGAAGCCGCTGCCGCCGGACCATCTGCTGGCCAGTGTGCATCGGTTGATGCGAACGCACTGATGCTGTGCGCGTGTCCGGTAAACGGATAGTTCTCTGCTCTGTTCGATTGCCCATTCTCTCTTCAGCCTGAGAGAATGGGTGACATGCCATCACATCCGATGCCGGAGTTCGGCTGGTTTTCGCTACTGCTTGCCCTGGGCCTGAGTTGCTACACGTTTGTGTTCGGGTCGGTGGCGTTGTGGCGGACGCGGCGACGGGTGGGCGTCGCGGTCGACGACGGCTCCGGGCGGCTGGGCGAGACGGCGCGGCGAGCGGGCATTGCGAGCTTCATCGTGCTGAGCTGCGCGGCGTTTGCGCTGGTGTGGGCCGCGTTCACGAATGATTATTCCGTCTCGTACATCCTGCACCATACGAATCGCGCACTGAATCCGGCGTACAAGTTTGCGGCGCTGTGGTCGGGGCAGGAAGGCTCGCTGCTGCTGTGGGCGTGGCTGCTTTCGATGTACGGCTTTGTGCTGCGCGTCAGGCACAAGGTGGACGTGCGGCTTTCGGCGTTCGCTTCGACAATTCTTGCGGGCATACAGATTTTCTTCCTGCTGCTGCTGAACTTTGCCGCGCCGCCGTTTTCGATCCAGCCGGGGCCGGTGGCGGCGGACGGCTTCGGGCTGAATCCGCTGTTGCAGTATCCCGAGATGGTGATGCATCCGCCGCTGCTGTATCTGGGATACGTCGGCTTCTCGGTGCCGTTTGCGTTTGCGCTGGGAGCGCTGATGATGCGGTATCCGGGCGAGAAGTGGATCCACATTACGCGCCGGTGGACGATGGTGACGTGGCTGTTTCTGACCTGCGGCATCTTCATGGGCGCGCACTGGGCCTATAGCGTGCTGGGCTGGGGCGGCTACTGGGGTTGGGACCCGGTCGAGAACGCGAGCCTGATGCCGTGGCTGACGGGCACGGCGTTTCTGCACTCTGTGATGATGCAGGAAAAACGCGGGATGATGAAGAACTGGAACGTCTGGCTCATCTTCTCGACGTTCATGCTGACGATTCTGGGGACGCTGTTGACACGCTCGGGCATCGTCAGCTCAGTGCATGCATTTGCACAGTCAGACATTGGCAACTGGTTTTATGGGTTCATCATTGTCATCTTTGCCGTCTGTCTGTTTACGTTCTTCAAGAACCGCGACCATCTGAAGTCGGAGAACAGGCTGGAGTCGCTGGTGAGCCGCGAGTCGAGCTTTCTGTTCAACAACCTGATCCTGCTGGTGGCCTGCTTTACGGTGCTGTGGGGCACGCTGTTTCCGATCCTGTCTGAATATGTGCAAGGTTCAAAGGTCACGATGGGCGCGCCGTTTTATAACCGCGTCAACATTCCCATCGGCGTGTTTCTGCTGTTCCTGACGGGGATTGGGCCAATGCTGGCGTGGCGTTCGACGTCGCTGCGGTCGATGCGGCGGAGCTTCGTGCTGCCTGTGGTTGCGATGGTGGTGGCGCTGGTGACGATGCTCTCCGTCGGGCTACGGCCGTGGAACGCGGGCGACGATGCGCGCGCGACGTGGTTCTCGCTGATTACCTTCACGCTCGCGGCAGGCGTGATTACGGCGATTGCAGCGGAGTTTCTGCGCGGGGCCGCAGTGGTCAGGACGCAGACTGGAAAAAATCTTGCGGCTTCAACCGTGTTGCTGGTGCGGCGAAACACGCGGCGCTATGGCGGGTATCTGGTCCACTTCGGGATTGTGGTGCTGTTTATCGGCATCGCGGGCGGTGCGTTCAATCAGTCGAGCGAGCAGGAGATGGGCTACCGCGACCAGATGACGCTGGGGCCGTTCCGGCTGGTCTGCCAGAGCTTCACGCAGGACAGCAATCCGAACTACGACACGGAGTATGCGCTGCTCGATGTCTACAAATACGGCAAGAAGATTACGCAGCTTGCGCCGGAGCGACGGTTTTACAAGGCGAGCCAGACCTCTTCGACCATCGTCGCGCTGCACTCGACGCTCGAGAGCGATCTGTATGTGATCTACGAAGGGCGCAACCCCGACACCGACAAGCCCATCATCAAGGTCTTCATCAATCCGCTGATGAACTGGATCTGGATTGGCGTTTTGATTGTGGTGCTCGGGACGCTGCTGGCACTGGTGCCGAACATGGCGCGTAGCGCGGCGAGGGCGCGCGCAGAGCTGGAGCCGCCGGTGGCCGAGGTGCATCATGTTTAGGCTACCCCAGGAATTGAAACCCCGTTCCGTTTCGGATGGAGAGAGTGCCAAGGCGGAAGCCCTGGCCTACCCAGAGGCAAAACGGCATTGGATAGCACGTTGGACTGCGGCGACGATGGTCTGTCTGCTTGCCGTGGTGATGCTGGGCGCGACGCCCGGCTCGCGCTTCGACAAGCTGGGACACGAGATGATGTGCGCCTGCGGCTGCGGGCAGATTCTGCTGGAGTGCAACCATGTCGGCTGCCCCGACTCTGACCGGATGATCGGCGAGCTGCGGCAGCAGATTTCCGGCGGAGGCACCGACGCCGCGGTGCTGAACTGGTTCGTCGCAAAGTATGGCCCTCCGATTCTGGCCGCGCCGATTCGCGGCGGCTTCGACAACGTGGCGTGGATTACGCCGATGGCTGTGTTTCTGTTTGCGATTGTCGGGACGGGATTTCTGGTCGTGATCTGGAAGCGGCGGACGCGCGGGGCGGCCGTTACTGTCGCGGGCGCTCTCGACGCTGCGACAGCGGATGCAATGCGCGAGCGGATTCGCCGCGAGACGGAGTATTGAGATGGGCATGATTGCCGGAGTTGCGCTGACGATTGCGATCTTCATCTATATGTTCTGGCCGGAGCGGAACCCGTTCGTACAGGCGGACAAGACGCGCGCCGACTACCTGCGCGAGCGCAAGGACGCCATCTACGAGAACCTGCGCGATTTGAACTTCGAGTATCGCGCCGGGAAGTTCACCGAGCAGGATTATCAGGAGCAGCGGACGGGGCTGGAAGATGAAGCGGCGCGGGTGATCGCCGAGTTGGAGTCGCTGGAGCGGCGGGGCGAGTTCGGGCGGCGATCGCGAGCCTGAATTTGAGTGCCTGATGTGAAGGCTCGTGCAACTTAGAGCAAAATGCGGGGGGGCTTCCCCTTCGACAAGCTCAGGGTCAGAATGACCGGCCTAAATAGGGCGTCGTTTGACGTAAACTTAAGGCGTGACCCTTTCCACTTTCAGACTTCGCAGTATTGTTGTGGCGGCCGCGCTGTGTGTGGCCCTCTCCGGTTTCGCGCTTGCCGATTCGATCACCGGCACCGTGACGAACAAGACGACCAATAAGCCCGCCGCGGGCGATGACGTGGTGCTGATCCGTCTCTCGCAGGGGATGCAGGAGACGACGCGCACCAAGACCGATGGGCATGGCCGCTTCACGCTCGACGTGCCCGACCCGCAGGGCGTACACCTGGTGCGCGTGACGCACGACAAGGCGACGTACTTTCGCCCTGCGCCTCCGGGCACGCAGTCGGTTGCGATTGATGTCTTCGACGCGGCGGCGAAGGTGGCAGGCGTGGCCAGTGAAGCCGACGTGATGCGCATCCAGACCGACGAGAGCGGCAAGTCGCTGAACATCGTCGAGAATTTTTTCGTGAAGAACGACTCGAACCCGCCGCGCACTCAGTTCAGCGACAAATCGTTTGAGTTTTACCTGCCGCAGGGAGCAGTGGTGGAGGGCTCGGCGGCGCTGGCTCCGGGAAGTATGCCGGTGAAGGCTTCGCCTGTGCCGGTAGCGGGCGAGCCGAACCACTATGCGTTCATCTTCCCGCTGCGTCCGGGCGAGACGCGCTTTCAGGTGACGTACCGGATTCCCTACACGGGCAGCTTCAAGTTTTCGCCGCGCGTGATGATGCCCACCGACACGCTCGCCGTGATGATGCCGAAGAGCATGTCGTTCACGGCGGGGCCTTCGGCTCCCTACGCAGCCGTGACCGAGGAGACGACGGCGCAGACTTACGTGGCGCGCAGCGTGGTGCCTTCGCAGACGCTCGACTTCACCGTCGGCGGCAGCGGACAGTTGCCACGCGACGAGCAGCAGGCAGCCCGTTCGGGCGGCGCGGCGCAGCCCGGCGAGAGCGCGGCGGCTGCCGACACGCGACCCGGCGGCGGGCTGGGCACACCGCTCGACCCCGAGGGCAAGGACGATCCGTGGGGCAAATATAAGTGGTGGATTCTGGGCTTCCTGGGCCTTGCAATGGCCGTGGGCGCGGGCGTGATGCTGAAGAATGGGCCTCAGCCTGCGGTTGCGGCTCCGGCGGTGGCTGTGCTGGCCGGACCCGACGCCCTGCTCGCCGCGATGAAGGAAGAGCTGTTCGCGCTCGAACGCGACCGACTACAGGGACGTTTGAGCGACGCAGAGTATGCCGAGCAGAAGGGCGCGCTCGAAACGGTGCTCCGGCGGGCGCTGGCGCGAAGCGAAGGAATCGTGGGGGCTTCGGCTGCGTCTAATGTTGGGAGCAATGATGTCTTAGGCGGCTGACCATGAATACGTTCAAATCGACACTGCTGCTGGTCATCCTGACGCTTTTCCTGATCTTCGTTGGAGATTGGGTCGGCGGCAGGAATGGAATGGTGCTGGCGTTTGCGCTGTCGGTGGTCTTCAACTTCGGAACGTATTTCTACTCCGACAAGCTGGCGCTGCGCATGTACAACGCGCAGCCGGCGACGCGCGAGCAGTTGCCGCGCGCCTACGCCGCCGTGGAGCGGCTGACAGCGAAGCAGGGCTTGCCGATGCCGAAGATCTACGTGCTGCCGACCGAGTCGCCGAATGCGTTTGCGACGGGGCGGAATCCGCAACACGCCTCCGTCGCCGTCACGCACGGAATTCTGGAGTTGTTGAACGATGAGGAGCTGGAGGGCGTGCTCGCGCACGAGCTTGGGCATGTGCGCAACCGCGACATCCTGACCAGCTCGATTGCGGCCACGCTGGCCGGTGCGATTACGCTGATTGCGCGCATGGGCTACTGGGCGGCGCTGTTCGGCGGCTATGGCGGAGGCGACAGCCGCGACCGCGACCGTGGCGGCGGCGGGCTGGGCGCGCTGTTCATGATCATCCTTGCGCCGCTGGCGGCGTCGCTGATTCAACTGGCCATCTCGCGGTCGCGTGAGTACGAGGCCGATGCAACGGGCGCGCATGTGACGGGCAATCCGTATGCGCTGGCCAGCGCACTACAGAAGCTCGACAACTACTCACGGCGAATTCCGATGCAGGCTTCGCCGACGACGGCGCACCTGTTCATCGTCGCACCGCTGCTGGGTAGCGGCGGCTTTGCGAATCTGTTCTCGACGCATCCTCCCATCAAGGAGAGAATCCGGCGGCTGATTGGAAGGGACTTCGCCTAGCGATGCCAACCTGGATGCAAACCTTCATACGGGCGGTGCGGCTGCTGGTGATGGTGGCGTGGGTCGGCGGCCTTCTCTTCTTTGCGTTTGTGGTCGCGCCTGTAGCTTTTTACAAACTTGCGAGCGCGCACGAGGCCGGCCTTGTCGTCGGCGGAACGCTGCGCGTGCTGCACTGGATTGGCCTGATCGGCGGCGGACTCTTCTGCATCGGAACCGTGTGGCTATGGTTCTGGGCCGAGGTTCCGGCAAGGGTCGGGTTCGTCATCGAGCTTGCCCTGGCGTGCGTCATGCTGGTCGTGACGGCTTATTCGCAGTTCAGCATCCTGCCGCGCATGGACCGTGACCAGACGCTGGCGGGCGGCGTGATCGAGACTGCGCCGCTCGACAACCCTGGGCGCAGGGACTTCGAGCGGCTGCATCCCGTGTCCGAGCGGCTGGAGGGGCTGGTGCTCTTGTGCGGTGTCGGCGTCATCCTGGTGCTGGCGCGCGAGTCGCAGTGGCCCGAGACGGGTAAAATCAAAACTATATGAAAACAGGAATCATCGGTCTGCCTCAGGTGGGCAAGACTTCCCTCTTTAAGATTTTGACGAAGGCGCATATTGAAGATCGCGGGTACTCGAACCCGCGCGAGGCGCATCTTGGCATCGCCAAAGTGCCGGATGACCGGCTGGACAAGCTCGCAGTGCAGGCGAAGACGCGCAAGACCGTCTACGCAAGCGTCGAGTACGCGGACCTGGCGGCGATTGGCGAAGAGGCGCTGAAGGAGACGGCCTTCCTCACAAGCCTGCGCAACGTGGACGCGATCATCCACGTGCTGCGCGCGTTTGAGAACGATACCATTCCGCATGTAGGGCCGATCGATCCGCTGCGCGACATCGGCAATGTCGAGATCGACATGATCGTCTCCGACCTGACGCAGATTGAGAAGCGCATCGAGCGTGTGCAGAAGGACATGAAGAAGGCAAAGACTCCGGAGACCGAGAAGGAGCTTGCGCTGCTGCTTCGCTGCAAGGCGCAGACCGAGGCAGAGAAGCCTCTGCGCGAGATGGAGCTGACCGCCGACGAGAAGAAGATGGTGCGCGGCTTCATGTTCCTCTCGCAGAAGCCGATTCTCTACGTCCTGAACATCTCGGAGAGCACGAGGCTCGGCGCAGACCTGGATGCTGCCGTTGCGAAGTACGGGCTGACGGAGATTGCTTCGCGGCCCAACTCTGCCGCGACCGCAATCTGCGGCAAAGTGGAAGCGGAGCTGGCCGAGATGGACGACGCCGACGCCGCCGAATTTCTGGAAGGCTACGGCCTGACCGAGAGCGGCTTGCGGCGGCTGATCCGCAAGAGCTTCGAGCTGCTGGGGCTGGCGACGTTCTTCACGGTCGGCGAAGTCGAGTGCCGCGCGTGGACGATTCCGGTGAACTGCCGCGCGCAAGAGGCGGCGGGCGCGATCCACTCGGACCTCGAAAAGCACTTCATCCGCGCAGAGACGATTCACTGGGACACGCTGCTGGCGGCAGGTTCTGAAGCAGCGGCGCGCGCGCAGGGCACGCTGCGGCTCGAAGGCAAAGACTATCTCGTCAAGGACGGCGATGTGCTGAACATTCGCCATAGCGGGTAGCCGCATGTCTTCGCTCTGGCTGAGCGTCGTGCTTGGACTCG
Organism: Edaphobacter sp.; assembly: GCF_035763405.1. NCBI lineage: Bacteria > Pseudomonadati > Acidobacteriota > Terriglobia > Terriglobales > Acidobacteriaceae > Edaphobacter > Edaphobacter sp. The sequence goes on along the minus strand of NZ_DASUBE010000104.1, from coordinate 41,691 downwards.
TCGCGGGACTGGCGGATTACCTGGGCGGTTTTCTGCTGGTCCGGCGCTCGCCTTCGGCGCGTGCGCTGCGCTACTTCGTCGCACTGGGCGCGGGTTTCATGCTGTCGGCTGCCGTCGTCGAGATGGTGCCCGAGGGCATGCGCGTCAATCCGCACTGGGCGCCGCTGCTGATCCTCGTCGGCTACTGCGGCGTGCATCTGCTGGAGCACACGCTGGTGCCGCACTTCCACTTCGGCGAAGAGACGCACCGTCACGAGTTCATCTCGGCGAAGACGAGCTACTCGGTGCTGCTGGGTCTGGCCACGCATACGTTCTTCGACGGCGTGGCCATCGGCTCTGGCTTTGTGCTCTCGTCGTGGCTGGGATGGGTGCTCTTCTTCGCCGTGTTCCTGCACAAGTTTCCCGAGGGCTTCACCATGGCGAGCGTGATGCTCGCAGGCGGACGCAGTAAGGCCGCCGCGCTGAACTCCGCGCTGTTTCTGGGCGCGATGACGGTAATGGGTGTGCTCGCCATCAGCCTGAAACCAGGCTGGGTGCGGCTGGGACTGCCGCTTTCGGCGGGCGTCACCCTCTACGTTGCGGCAACGGACCTCGTGCCGGAGGTCAACCGCGAGCCGGGGATTCGCATGGCGCTGGTCTTCTTCATCGGCGTGGCCGTGTTCTTTTTGCTCAGGCTCGCCGCGCCGTTTTAGCTCTTCGCGCTCAACTCGTTTTCTGCACGACGAGCGTGACGGTAGCGGAGTGCGCAACTGTCGTACCCGATGGCGTAGTCGCGGTGCCGGTGACGGTGATGGTGTAGGGCGTTGCCGAAGATGTGCCGAGCCCGGCGGTGTTGATGCGGTCGCCGCAGCCAGTGCACGGCAAGAGCGCAGCCACAAGAAAGATTGCAGCGAAGATTGCCGTCAGCTTGCGACGTCCGCGAAGAGTGAAGCCAATCGGAAGCAGCAGCAGGGCCAGCGCGAACGGAGACGCGGTGCGTCGGCTTGCAGTCGTGCCTGCGGTGGAGACGGTGAGGGTGAAGACGCTGCTCGACGCTCCCGGCGGAAGATATGCGGGGCTGAACGAAGCCTTCGCCATCGGCGGCAGCCCCGCGGCCGAAAGCATGATGGGACCCGAAAGCGGAGTTCCCTGCCATTGAACCCCGAAGCTGAAGCTGGCCGAGTTGCCCTGAGCCACAGTCTGGCTTGCCGCCCCGTTGGCGGCAATGGCGAAGTCTCCGACAACGGGGCTGCCGATGCCGATGGTTGCGGGCGCGGACGCAGCCGAGGTGAAGTTGCCATCGCCGCTGTAAACAGCAGTGACGCTGTGCGAACCTGCGCCGAGCGCGGCGGTCGTGAAGGCGACCTGGCCCGTGGCGGGAACCTGAATCGTGTCGAGCTGCGTCGTACCGTCAAACAGGGTGATGGTTCCGCTGGGCTGGCCCGCGCCAGCCGCAAGCGTCGCCGTGATGGTGACAGGCTGGCCCGTCACAACATTCGCAGCAGAGATCGAGACTGCGACCGTGGCCGCGGCCTTGGAGATCAAGAGCGTGAATGTGGCCGTCTGCGGCGCGTGCGTCGCGTCTCCCGCATAGCTGGCCGTGATGCTGTGCGTGCCCGCGTCGAGCGCGGCAGCGGAGAGCGTCGCTGTGTTGGCTGCAAGTGGCGCTGTTCCCAGCGTCGAGGCCACGCCGTTGAACGTATCGACGAAGGTGACGCTGCCCGTGGCTGCGGTTCCGGAGTTGAGGCTGACCGCGATGTGGCCTGAGCCGTAGGTCGAGGCCGCCGGTGCGGAGAGCGTGAGCGCATCGACCGTCTGCACCGTGCCCAGACCGGCAATGGTGTGGATGATCGCCGGATTCGCGGAGCTGAGTTGTCGAACGCGCTGGTTGGCCGTGTCCGCCAGCGTGACGAAGCCCGCTGGCGAAGTAGCGACGGCGCGCGGCGAGTCGAGCGAGGCCGTAGTCGCTGGGGCATTGTCTCCGCTGAAGTCCTGCCTACCCGTGCCCGCGACGGCCGTGATCTGGCCGGTGGCCGCATCGATTCTGCGAATGCGCTGATTGCGCGTGTCCACGATGTAGACATTGCCTGCGGCGTCGAGCGTAATGCCGTGCGGCAGGGCCAGCTTCGCGCCGGTAGCTGCGGCGTTGTCTCCGCTGTAGCCGAACGCACCGCTTCCGGCAATGGTCGTGATGATCCCGGTGGCCGCGTCGATCCTGCGGATGCGATCGTTGTGCGTGTCGGCAAGATACACATTGCCCGCCGTGTCTACGGCGAGTCCGGCAGGCGAGTCGAGTGCGGCAGCGGTGGCTGCCGCGCCATCTCCGCTGTAGCCTTCGACTCCGTTGCCCGCGGCTGTGGTGATGATGCCGGTGGCGACGCTGATCTTGCGGATGCGATGATTCGCTGTGTCGGCAACGTAAAGATTGCCCGCGGTATCCAGCGCGATGGCCGTCGGCAGGTCGAGCCGTGCGCTGACTGCCGGGCCGCCGTCTCCGCTATAACCCGCGACGCCCGCGCCTGCGACGGTGGTGATGATGCCGGTTGTGGCAGCAATTTTGCGAATGCGCTGGTTGTGCGTGTCGGCAACATAGAGATCGCCTGCGGCGTCTACAGCGAGTCCCTGCGGCGAGTCGAGTTCAGCGGCGGTCGCGGAGCCGCCATCTCCGCCGAACCCCTGCGTGCCGGTCCCCGCAATGGTGGTGATGTCGCCTGCACTGTCTACTTTGCGAATGTCATGCTTGCCTGCCTCGGCAATGTACAGGTTGCCCTGCGCATCATACGCAATGGCCGAAGGCAGCACGAGCGGAACCGAGGTGGCGGGGGTCTGCGCGCGGGCGCAGAGTGCAAACAGCAGCGCGAACGCTATTCCCGAAAGATGGCGTGGGAGAAGGCGGGTGGGTGTATTACTCAGCAGACCCATGAGGTTGGTTGCAGTTTAACTCGCGGAGGGGAGACGTTCCAAGCAGGAAGGATTAAGAACATAAGCCCAGCACCGCTCAGTTGTGCCGTCTTCCCGCCTTACGTTGACAAGCTTGCGGAGGAAAATGCTGCTTTTCGGGTCATCGGCAAAATATTCTTCGTAATGATCGAGCCGTTCCAGCAACTTCGGATCGGACGGAATAGAAAAGATGTGCCCTGAAACCTCGCCGGCACCCCGCTCCAGCACCACACCGGGATACTCTCCGAAATCCAGCCTCTTGCCCCTGATCGTGCCCTTTCCTTCCAGGCGAAACCGGCGCACGTCATCGCGAACCTCGGGAGGGGCTGCGCTGGGATGGAGCGTGCCGTAAACAAAGAGCTTATGCACCATGCGGATTTTTCCTCCGTGACACAAACGTCCTTAACGTCTCAAAGCTCTTACTCTTGTCATTAATATAATCGCTGAGACTTGGGTGCTTTTGAAAGCAATCGAGATAGTAGCCCAGAAGCGCCTCCGCGTCTTTCTCTTCCAATTCCCTGGTCTTGACAAAATAAGCCACCAACTCAAAGGCATTCAGCAGTTGAAGTAATTTTGCATCTTCCTTCTGTACAAGGCCCTTGATGGTGTTGTCGGAGTCATCCAGATGATTGAGGGCAGACCTGTATGTCTCATCGACAAAGAAATCCTTGTGCAGGTCATAGAGAAACTTCGCTCTGCTCAGGCTCCGAGCCTTTTTCAGATTCCATAAGGTAGCCCCGGCCGTAAAAAGACTGCCCACGACTGCCCCACCGGCCGAAGCGAGGAGAGAACTCATTGCTGGCGTCATCTTCAAGAGAATACACGACGAGAGCGTCACCAAATGATCAGATGCATTGGCGGCAGTTCAGCCCCTACCCACTAAACCGTTGCCCGAGGCGCGCAGCGCTTCGATCATGGCGCGCACGTCGCCGGGCTCGACAATGAAGCGCGCGGCGGGGCCGTCTTCGTCCGACTCTTCGATGGCCCAGTTGCGGTACTGGCCGTTCGCTCCCGGCTGGACGCGGCGCAACGAGCCGTGAAAGTGGCTCGCTCCGGTCGAGTGCGCAAGCCGGGCCGCGTCCGCCAGACGCAGGCCGCCGCCGACGGCGATTTCGATGCGCCCCGCAGCCTGCGTGACCAGATGCGCGAGCGTCGCGGCCCCGGCAACGACATCCGGCTCGCCGCCCGAGGTCAGCACACGATGGCATCCGCTGGCGATGATGTCTTCCAGCGCCTGATCGAGCGAGGCGGTGTAGTCAAAGGCGCGATGGAAGGTCATCTCCAGCGGCGCGGCCAGAGCAACCATCTCGCGGGTACGCTCGATGTCGACGCGGCCGTCCGCCTGCAACATTCCGAGCACGAAGCCCTTCGCCCCAAGCCGCCGCGCATGGACGAGGTCATTGCGCATCAACTGAAACTCGTCGGCGGAGTACACGAAGTCGCCGCCGCGAGGGCGCAGCAGCACGTGCACAGGCAGGCCGCTGCGCTGGACCGCGACCTCAATCAGCGCGTGGCTCGGGGTCAGGCCGCCTTCGCTCAGCGCCGAGCAGAGTTCGATGCGATGCGCGCCGCCCTCGCGCGCCGCCAGACACGCCTGAATACTCTCTGCGCAAAGCTCGAAGACAATGCTGCCCATGAAGACCACCCGCCTGGGGCGCGGCACACTGCAAACCGCCCCCGGCACCCTTGCAATCTGAAAATCTGCGTCGAGACGCACTTCTGGTATACACGAAAACGCGCAGGAATTGAAGAAATAATCTTCAATTAATCATTAAATTGACGATATAGACGCAATTTCGCGCTCTCTCTTGCAGTTACAGATCAAGCGACGGCGGGTACGAAGCCGGATCGGCCCCCAGAGTAAGGTTCGGCTCTGGCCCCATCTCGAAGACCAGGCTGCCGCCCTGAGCCACCTCGCTGTGATCGAACCAGACGCGATCCTGCCGTTTGCCGTTCAGCGTGAACGACTGGATGTACTGGTGCTCAGGATGAGTACGGTGAACTTCGATCTTGAGTTCCCTGCCCTTGCCAAGATTCATCACCGCGCGGTCGAAGAGCGGCGAGCCGAGGCAGTAGTGTCCGCTGGCCGCGCCCACCGGATAGAAGCCGAGCGAGGAGAGGATGTACCAGGCCGACATCTGGCCCACGTCTTCGTTGCCCTGGATGCCGTCGGGCGTGGGCGCGTACATGGTTTCGAGCAGGCTGCGCACGCGGGCCTGCGTCTTATGCGGCGCGCCCGCATACACGTACATGTAGGCGATGTGGTGCGAGGGCTCGTTGCCGTGCGCATACTGGCCCACCAGTCCGGCGATGTCGGGCGGCGCATCGGGCGGCAGGTCAGAGGGCGCGTTGAAGAGGCCGTCGAGCTTGGCGACGAACGGCTCGTTGCCGCCGAAGAGCGCGATCAGCCCGGCGACATCGTGCTGCACGGCGAAGGTGGTCTGCCACGGGTTCGACTCCGTGTAGTCGCGCCATTCTTTCGAGTGGCCCATCTCGATGGGCGTGAAGGGTGTGGTCCACGTGCCGTCGGCAAGCTTGGGACGCATAAAGCCAACGGAAGGATCGAAGTAGTTGCGGTAGCCGGTCGAGCGCTTGACGAGCATCGCCGCGTCGTCGTTCTTGCCCAGCTTCTTCGAGACATGCGCGATGGCCCAGTCGTCGTAGCAGTACTCAAACGCCTTCGACACCGACTCGCCTTCCTTATCGGCGGGAATGTAGCCGAGCTTGCGATACCAACCCAGTCCGCGCCAGTCGTCCACCATGGCGCGCTTCATCATGGGCTTGTAGGCGCGCTCCCAGTCGATGCCGGGAAAGTTCTTCACGCACGCCTCGGCGATGACGGCGGCGGAGTGGTAGCCGGTCATGGTGCCGGTCTCGCGGCCGTACAGCGGCCAGATGGGCATTCCCTCGGGGCTTTCCTCTGCCATGCGGATGAGCGTGTTGACGAACTGCGGCACGCGCTCCTGCTCGATGAACGTGTAGGCCGGGTGCGCAGCGCGATAGGTATCCCACAGCGAGAAGGTGGTGTAGTTCTCTTCGCCCGGCTTGAGCGTGTGAATCTCGTTGTCCATGCCGCGATAGCGTCCGTCCACGTCGTCGAAGCGCGTGGGGCCGAGCGACATGTGGTACAGCGACGAATAGAACGTGCGCTTGTGTGTCTCGTTCGCGGTCTCGATCTGGATCTTCGAGATCTGCCTGCGCCACGCAATCTTCGCCGCGCGGCGCGCCTTGTCGAAGTCCCACGCAGGCACCTCGGCGGCGACGTTCTTCTGTGCATTCTCCGCACTCACGGCGGAGATGCCGGTCTTCACATGGATGACCTCGTTGGCGCGTGTCTTAAAGTAGAGCACCGCCTTCAGATTTTTTCCGGTCAGGTCCGTACCCGCTGCGGGCGCGGCAACCTCTGCGTCGTCTTTGTAGAAGACGATGCGCTCGGGCTTCTTCGACACCTTCATCGAGAAGTAAGCGTGACGATTCGGCCCCCACGCGGAGGTAATGTGTCCGCCCGCAAGCGTATCGGGCGCGGTCTGGCGCAGATCTGCTGAAGTGACCGGGCCGTCGCCGCCGCCGTAGCCATGCTTCAAGTCGAGGATGAGATATGCCTGATCGCTCGCCGGAAACGTGTAGCGATGAATGCCCGCGCGGTCGGTCGTCGTCATCTCGGCGCGAATCTTGTAGTCCTTCAGGATGACGGAGTAGTAGCCGGGCTCCATCTTCTCGTCGGCGTGGTCGAAGCGCGAGCGGTAGCCTTCGTCGGGGTTCTCGCGCGTGCCGGGCCTGGTGTGAGCCTTGCCGGTGCCCGCCATGACGAGAAAGTCGAGCAGGTCGCCACAGCCGGTGCCGCTCAGGTGCGTGTGGCTGAAGCCCATGATCGACGTGTCGGAGTAGTGATAACCCGAGCACCAGTCCCAGCCGTCGTTGAACGTGTCAGGGCTCAACTGCACCGCGCCGAAGGGCATCGACGCGCCGGGAAAGCAGTGTCCGTGGCCGCCGGTCGCTGTGCGCTGCTCGACCCACTGGAGCGGGTCTTCCTGTGCCGTGCTCTTCTTCGCGATGCCCGCCTTGGCGGACGTGGAAAGGCTGCTGACAAAACATGCGGCTGAGGCAGACTGCAAGAAATTCCTGCGCGAGATCACTAGGCGGACTCCGTGACGCTGAATATGATAGCGGTACCATACCGCAGTTTCAGTATTCTGCCAGAACCGCACGACAATCGGCAAACGGCCAGAGCCGAACGCGAAAATATATCTGATTTGAAGTGGTGCAAGTTCACAGACGCGAGACTACTCTCGCCTTGTTGAGGGACACGGCTTGAGCCGTGCCGCAACCGTTGCACCTTCAACTCGGCCCGAGCCGCTGAGGTATGCTTTTCTTCTCCGCCGCCGCTCGAATGCTGAACGTTCTGCGAAGCAATGAAGACAAGGACACCCAACCAACATGGATGAGACAACACTGAGCACAGCATGGCGAAGGCGCGAGTTTTTACAGGTCGCTGGTCTAACCGCACTCGGCACAGGATTATTCAACGCGACTCCATCTCTCTCCGCCGACGACCCCCCGCACATTCCATGGGACATGTCGAAAGGCCGCCCATCGCCTGCCGACCGCAAGTTCACCAGCCGCGCCGTCGAGCAATACATCACCGAAACGCAGAAGCGTATCGCCGATCCCGCGCTCGCCTCGCTGTTCAGCAACTGCTTTCCGAACACGCTCGACACCACGGTTGAGCCCGGCACCTACGACGGCAAGCCCGACACGGCGGTCGTCACCGGCGACATCGCCGCCATGTGGCTGCGCGACTCCTCCGCGCAGGTGTGGCCGTATCTTCCGCTGGCCACGAAAGACCCCGCGCTCCAACGACTGATCGAAGGCGTCATCCGCCGCCAGGCGCGCTGCATCCTCATCGACCCTTACGCGAACGCCTTCATGGTAGACCTCAACGCGACGCCGCTGCCATGGAGCCGCAGCGACAAGACCGAGATGAAGCGAGGCGTAGGCGAACGCAAGTGGGAGATCGATTCGCTCTGCTACCCCATTCGCCTGGCGCATGGATACTGGAAGCAGACCGGCGACACCGCACCCTTCGACGCCCAATGGCAGAGCGCGATGCATCTCGTGGTCGCAACCTTTCGCACCCAGCAGCGCAAACGCGGCGATGGGTCATATCACTTCCAGCGCGACTCGGATGTTTCGACCGAGACGCTGCCCGCCGCGGGCTATGGCAATCCCGTGCGCCCCGTGGGGCTCATCGCGTCGGGCTTTCGGCCATCGGACGATGCGTGCATCTTCCCTTTCCTCGTGCCGTCGAACCTGTTCGCGGTCACATCGCTCCGCCAGCTTGCGGCGATGGCCCACGCCATCCTCCACGACGATGCACTTGCAAACGAAGCCACCGCGCTTGCGAACGAGGTGGAACATGCGCTTGCCAAATACGCTGTTGCCGTTACTCCCGAAGGCACCATCTGGGCCTACGAAGTGGATGGCTACGGCAGCCGGCTTCTGATGGACGACGCCAACGTGCCCAGTCTGCTCAGCCTGCCGTATCTCGAAAGCTCTCCACTTGCGTCGCTCTATGCGCGCACACGCGCCTTCTGCTGGAGCGAGCGCAATCCGTGGTTCTTTCGCGGAACGGCGGGCGAAGGCATCGGCGGCCCGCACGTGGGCAAGGACATGATCTGGCCCATGTCGCAGATGATCTACGCACTGACCAGCACCAGCCCGGACGAGATTCGCCACTCACTTGCGATGCTGAAGACTTCAGCCGCGGGCTCCGGCTTCATGCACGAGAGCTACTCCAAAGACGATCCCAGGCAGTTCACGCGGCCGTGGTTTGCCTGGGCCAACACCCTCTTCGGCGAGCTGATCGGAAAGATTTCGCAAACGCATCCCGATCTGCTTTGAGACGCGGCGGCATCGCTGAAAACATCAAGCGCAAAAATGTTCCGGGCAAATACTGCTCCGGCGACAACTCCAGCGCTCCCCTCGCCATCAGAACAGAGAGCAACACACTTCGGGACACGGCCCCCGGATGGCCCTTTGAAATGAATGACTCGACCCGATTGAGGCACATTGCTGGCATTGGCTTTACGACTTTGAACGGCACAATATACTTTGCCATGGCCATCTCCTGAGTCCTTTCTCGAAGCAGGAAGGCTGTGCCCAATTCGAATTCATCTCATCAATCCGAGCGACAACTCGTTCGGCACTGCGGTCATTACTCCGAGATGGCTGTTCGTGATTGCAGCCGCAACGCCCCGTGACCTGGGCAACCCGATTGTGGTCGATGAATGCCTGGAGAAGGTCTTGCCCGCCAGCATTGCGCCGGGAGACATCGTCGGCATCGGCATCCACACCGGCAACGCATTTCGCGGATACGAAGTGGGCCGCATGGCTCGCCAGCGCGGCGCGTGGGTCGTCTATGGCGGCATCCACGCAACGCTCTATCCAGACGAGGTCTTCGAGCACGGACAGGCACACTCCGTCGTCACCGGCGACGGCGATCTCGCGTGGGGCAGGGCCGTCGCAGGCTGCATGGCGGGCGCGCCGGAAAAGATCTATGCGGGCGGACATCTGGAAGGCGCGGACTTTCTGCCCGCGCGTTGGGACCTGATGCCGCGCGATCGCTACATGTGGGCCTCGGTCCAAACCACGCGCGGCTGCCCGAAGCACTGTTCGTTTTGCAGCGTGTGGCGTACCGATGGGCAGCGTCCCAGGCAGCGCCCCTACCAAACCGTCATCGACGAGATCGTCGCGCTCAGGCGCATGGGCTTCCGCTTCATCGCGCTCGCCGACGACAACTTCTATCCCGTCTCGTTCACCGATTTACGACTTGCGCGCGAGCAGAACAATCAAGCCAGACTGGATGATCTTAACCGCATTCGCTCCGACCGTTTCCTGCTGATGGAAGAACTCGCCCGGCTCCCCGGCGATCTCGCATTCTTCACGCAGATCACGATGGAGGCAGCCGAAGACGGAGAGTATCTGGACGCGATGCAGAGGGCCCACATCAAGGGCGCGCTCGTCGGCGTCGAATCCGTGACGCCCGAAGGATTGAAGGCCGTCTTCAAGGATTTCAACTACTCCGGCGACGCGCTGGCGAAGCGGTTGCAAACCTTCAAGGAACATCACGTGCATGTGCTCGGCTCGTTTATCTTCGGCCTTCCGACCGACACGCCCGCGTCGTTTGATGCGACGGCGGAGCTGGCCCTCAAGGCAGGCATCAGCTTTGCGCAGTTCGTCATGCTCAATCCGCTGCCCGGCACCGTGGACTTCGCACGCTGGGAGAAGGAGCAGGCCGAGCATCCGACCATCATCGGCGGCGTGCCCATCACGCGCTACTGGCTCATTCCCAGTGCCATGCGCCCCAAGCTGTTCATCCCGCATCCCACGATGAGCTTCGAAGAAATTCGCGTGCTCACGCAGACGGTCTGGGACCGCTTCTACAGTTGGAGCGCCATCTGGCGCAGAGCCGACTGCACGCCGGACCTGCGCGCACGGCTCGCCTTCACCTTCATCTCGCGGCTCTATCGGCAGATGTACGCCAGCACCGGTCTCGCCACCGACAGCGCGCGAAAAAAGAAGTCAGAGAAATGGGCGCGGTGGACGGCGCGACTGTGCCGCCGCCTCTTTCATGCCAAGCCCATGCCGCAGCTACAGTCGCCGGTGTGGAACGTCGGATTTGTATCAGGCAATCCGCGACTCGCTTCCATCAAAACAAGCCGCGCGGACGACTCAGGTCCGTTGACCGTCCTCCGTTAGCCGAGGGAATCTGCGTCTCGCATCGGCCCGCACTTTTGTTGTCATTCGCGAAGGGAATCTGCGTCTCCATCGGGCCGCACCTTTTGTTGTCATTCCCGAAGGGAATCTGCGTTTCCATCGGGCCGGACCGGCCTACAGTTTCAGGGAATACCCTAAGGCGCGAGCGCGAGCGTCTGCGCCCCCGAATGCAGCGGCGTGATCTTCCCGTGCCAGTTGAGCGTGCCCGAGACGCCTGCAGGCAGCGTAATCTCCGCACTCCACTGGTTCCCTTCCTTGTTGTAACTTGCCTCGACGAGACCGTGCGGCGTCGGCATCGTAGACGAAACCTGGTGCAGTGGGCCAGGGTGCGGCGTGATGGCCACGCTGGCGAAGCCCGGCGAGCCCGGCTCGATGCCCGCGACGATTGTCATCAGATCGAGCGTCGGATGCGCGCTCCATGCGTGCGAGTCCGAGCGCGTCGGCTCCGGCGTCTCGGCCCACGTGGAAAGACCAAGCGCGAGCATGTCGCGCCACGGCTTCAGCTCCTGCACGTACAAATCTCCCAGCCCTGCATGGACCATCGCCCGCGCGACATAGAAGCGGAAGTAGTAGCTCGCCTTCGACATCGGCGTCGTCGATGGCGAGGCCGCGCCGTTCGCATCGACGCCCAGCACCTTCTCCATCACCGCCTGCTGCCGTTCGCGCGGAATCACATCGAGCCACACCGCCAGCGAGTTGGCCTGCTGGCTGAAGTGGTCCTTCGCTGGCGTGTCCGCAAGCAATCCCGCCTCGGGACTCCAGTTCAGCAGCATCAGCGCCTTTGCCGCGCGGCCGGCCTTTTCGCGGTACTCGTCCCCGCGAAACTTCTCGCCAAGCGCATCCTCCATCGCCGCCGCATCGTGGAGCGCCTCGATATATTGCAGCGTCAGCGCGGACGAACCGCCATCGGCCTGCTGCGGAGGCACGCCGCCCTTGAAGTCCGGCGGGCTCCAATCGACAAACGGCCACCACTCAATGTGTCCCAGCAGTCCATCCGGCCGCTGCCGCGCTGCAAACCAGTCGAGTACGCCGCGCGTCCCCGGCAACAGCGACGCGACAAACGCGGGATCGTCGCGGTACTGCCAATAGTCGCGCAGCATCCCCACCCACATCAGCGAGAACGGCGGAATCATCTGCGTCAGATGCGACGGATAGCGGCTCTGCGTCAGCCCCTCCGGCAGACGCGAATCATAAAAAGCCGCAAGCGCCTGCCGCGCCAGCCGGTCGTCACCCGTGACGCCATACGAGATCAGCGCCTGAATGCGCGTGTCGCCGACGTACTGCAACTGCTCCCAGTAAGGCGTATCCATATACGTCTCATGCGAGCAGAGCTGCGCCGTGCGCCAGCCTGTCTGCCATATCTTTTCGAGTTCAGGATCGTCGCTCGAAAACCGCGCCACCGCCTTGAACGGATACGCACTATAAAAACCGCGCAGCCGCTCGATGGTCAGCGGCTGGTCGCCCGTCGTCACCTCGACCTGCAGATACCGCCACGTGCGCCACCACAGTGTTCGATACGCACGCGCGTGCCCGTCGCTGAAGACAACATCGCGCACACCCGCAATGTGGCGTCCCGCAACCTCGTTGCGATTGCCCTTGTGCCCCTCCGCATCGTAGAGCGCCTCCGCGTAGGTCATCGACACCGTCGCGCCCGCCCCGCCGTCGAGCTCAATCTCCGGATACGCCGTCGTCAACACGTCGTGGTCCAGCAGAATGACCACGTCGGCGTGAGCGGGAATCGTCACCGCCGCATCCAGCGACTTCGCCAGCGACGCATCCGCCCCCGTCACGCGCACCACATGCCCCGCCGACTCGGGCGTGTACTGCATCGGCGGCAGTTCGTCCTTGACCAGCATCCACGGCGTCGGGCTGTCCTGCGCACCGCGCGGCGCCGCGTGTCCAATGGGGCGCGCAGGCTTCCATTGGCCGGGAGCGTTGGCCTCGTCCCATCCCCACAGCATCTTTGTGCCGTCCATCACCTCGGGCGGCCCGGCTGCGTAATATCCCAGCGCACGCAGCGAGCCAAGCGCGCGCCCGCCGTCGTGGCTCGTCTGCCATGTCCTGTCCGTATCGATGGCCGCATTCGCCGCGTCTTCAGCCGAAAGCAGAAACGCCGTCCGCGCACTCATCTGCGCGACCGCCGCGCCCGCGCCATAGTTCCACACAATCGCCGCAATGGTGTTCTCGCCCGGGTGCAGATACCCTGCGAGATCGTAGACCTCGTACCTCCAATGATGCACATCGGCCAGCGCAGGCCCCGCGCCCACGCGCCGCCCGTTCACATGCAGCTCGAAGCGCGTGTCGGCGCTGACATCGACGACGAACTCGCCCGGCACATGGTCCAGCGTCAGCGTCTTGCGGAAGTAGGCCACATCGAAGTCGCGCGCCGGGCCATCCGGCGTAGCGATCCACTCGGCCCTCCACTGCGCCGGGGTCGAGGCCCGCTGCCCGATCGACAGCGGCACAAAAAGCGTCAGCAGAAGCACAGGCAGTACAACACGGCGCAGGTCAAACACCATGGAGGGTACTCCTTCCGTTTGGCTGAATCTGGTCGAACCCATCTTATCGTCTGCGCGCAAATCGTTTCTCCCCGATGACACCGCTTGAAGCGCGGCTTGTCCGGCAGCCGCAACGGGATGCTATACTTAGCTTCGGATGGTTCCCGCATCGGCCTCGAGCGCCGACACTGCGGAGGTGGCGAAATTGGCAGACGCACTAGCTTGAGGTGCTAGCGCCGCAAGGCATAGGGGTTCAAGTCCCCTCCTCCGCACCACTCCACACATTTCTCCGGAAGCCCCGTCTCCGGGCCAAGAGGTCATACAGCCGCACCATGTTCTACTTCGTCCTCGTCATCCATATCATCGTCTCGCTCATGCTTGTGGGCATCATTCTTATGCAGCAGGGCAGCTCCGCCGATCTCGCCGGTGCCTTCGGCGGCCAGGGTTCGCAGACCGCCTTCGGCCCACGCAAATCGGCCAGCGTGCTCACCAAGCTCACCGCATGGGGCGCTGCCATCTTCATGGTCACGTCACTCACCCTGACCGTCATGCTCGCCCGCACCTCCGGCGAACACTCCGTCCTCTCCGGCGCATCCAGCCACCCCGTCACGCAGAGCCAGCCGAAGAAGTAGCAGAGCCAGCCGAAAAAGTAACGGGACGCTCCGATTTACCCAATGCGCAGGCCCTCCGGCTTGCGCATCTTTCGTTTTGAGGGTCCACCATGATCCACGAAATCCTCGCCGTCGGCCCGCTTCAGTGCAACTGCTCCATCCTCGGAGATGAAGCCACGCGCGAGGCCATCGTGGTCGATCCGGGCGGCGACATCGCCCGCATCATGGCCGCCGTCCAAAAGCACGGCCTCACGGTGAAGCAGATCCTCATTACCCACGCCCACATCGACCACATCGCCGGGGCTGCCCGCCTCAAACAGCTCACTGGAGCGCCCATCCTCTACAACCGGCACGACCTCGCCCTGGTCAGGATCATGGATCAGCAGGCCGGATGGCTCGGCATTCCAACGCCCGACGTGCCCGCCCCCGACGACACCCTCGACGAAGGCAAGGTCATCGACATCGGCGGCATCACCGGCTCCGTCCTCCACACCCCCGGCCACACCGAAGGCAGCGTCAGCCTCTACCTTCCGAGCCAGTCGCTGCTGCTCGCCGGGGATACGCTCTTTGCCGGCTCCATCGGCCGCACCGACCTCCCCGGCGGCGACCTGCGCACCCTCCTCACCTCCATCCGCGAACGCCTGCTGCCCCTGCCTGAAGACACCACTGTCCTCCCCGGACACGGCCCCGCCACGACCCTCGCCGCCGAGCGAGAATCCAACCCCTTCCTGCAAAATCTCTGAGGATGAGCGCGGGCTTGATAGCTAATTTCCCCCGAGGTGTAACCCCAGCGAACTCCTCGCCCCCAAGGAGCTCACCCCCAAGGAGTCTCCGCCTTTTTGTTGTCATTCCCGAAGGGAATCTGCATCACGCTTTTGCACTCCCTTTTCTTGTTGTCATTTCCGAAGGGAATCTGCATCTCGCCTTTGCACTCCCTTTTCTTGTTGTCATTCCCGAAGGGAATCTGCGTTCGTCTCTGCCTTCGCTTTTTTGTTGTCATTCCCGAAGAGAATCTGCGTTTCACATCGCCCCGCGCCGGGCTCCACCCAATATAGAAACCGCTTCAGCCCCGGGCCTTTCATCCTTCATCGCAGAAAACACTCTTCATGCCATAAACAGTATAAGCATTTAGTTTCATAAACATACAGCGGTTACTAAATGCCGCACATTAGAAGCATCGCATGAGGCAGTACCTAACTAGGTTCACCCCAGCCCGGCCGCAATCCGTCCCATTCCCTCTCGAAACTCAGCCTCAGGGCCAAGCAGGCTGACCACCACCCGGCCTGCCTCGGCAATGCCATAGAACGACCCCGGATGCACCACCACATCGGCCTGCCGGAGCAGCTCCCCCGCCGCGTCCGGCCCGGTCTGGGGCAGACGCAGGATGGCGCACCAACCCGCCTCGGCCCGCAGCACTTCGACCGCGCTCGCTTGGGCGGCGGTCAGGTTGCGCCGCACCCGTTGCAGGATCTGCGCCTGAACCGCCCGCCGTCCGGCGAGCCATGCGGGCAGCGCCAATTGCACCGGAGCGTTCATCGAAAGGAAGGTGTCGGCGATCACCTCCAGCCGGTCGAGCGCCTGCCTCCGCGCCCCCTCGGGGCCGAGCGCGGCAATCCAGGCAGCCTTCATCTGGGGCAGCCCGGCGATCTTGCTCATCCCGCTCAGTACGAACGTCAGCACCGGATGCGGGCCGCGGGCGAAGCTCTCCAGCGCGGCCTCCGCCTCCAGCGGGTAGTCCAGAAAAACCTCATCCACAATCAGGGCCAGCCCATGCTCAGCGCAAAGCCGCTCCAGCCGCGCGCGTTCGGCGGCCCCGGTCGCATGGCCGGTCGGGTTGTTGGGATGCACCACGACCACCGCCCGCGTGCGCGGCCCAATGCTCGCTTCGAGCGCGGCAAAATCGATGTGCCACCCATAATCGTAAAAAAGAGGGTAAGGCCGGAGCTTCACGTCTTCGAGATCGGCCAGAAAGTCGAAGAGCGGATAGCTCGGCTGCCCCACCAGCACGTCGTCGCCCGCATCGCACAGCAGCCGGAAGAGGAATCCGTAGCCCTCGCTGGTGCTGGTCGTCAGCACCAGCTCGCCGGCGTTGACCGCAGCATCGTGTCCCCGGTAGTACTGCGCCACTGCCTCACGCGCCGACCGCAGCCCGAGCGGGTCAGGGTCATAGGCGAGCGCGGCAGGATCGACCAGCGGCGGAAGCAGCTCCTCCGCGTCATAGCGGAAATCGCAAACGGTCGGGTTCGAGACGGTCAGGTCAATCAAAGGACGGCCAGCAGCCCGCGCCTCACGGACTGCCGCCGCAAATGCGCTCTCTCGAACATCCCATCCTGTCCTCGCGGAAAACCGATAGCTCACCCAACTATGCTAACGTGCCGCCTACAGCGCGCCACCCAACCCCCGTCATCTCGACCGACGGCATCGCGTTTTGCACGCCACTCCACCACGTCATCTCAACCGAAGACATCGCGTTTTGCACGCCACTCCACCACGTCATCTCGACCGACGGCATCGCGTTTTGCACGCCGCTCCACCACGTCATCTCGACCGAAGACGGCGCCTTTTGCCGCCGTAGCGGAGAGACCCCCGTATTTCTCCCCGCGCCAAGCAACATCTTCACCCCTCCGCAAACCCGACACATCCAACCACCCATTTCCACACCCGCCCCTTGACACCGCTGATAACCTTAAATCAGAGGAAAGACAAAAGCCCGGCGCAGCCCGGGCTTTCCCTTTTGGCACGAAACGTGCGCAGATAGTCCGAACCTAACTCCTTTGTTCAAAGGACTTTGAGTACTAATATAGGGAGGGGGTACCGGTCTAGAAGTTGAACGCGAGGCCGCCCCGGATGGTCCGCGGAGCCTGAGCGAGAAAGAGCATGTGACCGTCCTGCGTGATGACCGGACGGTAGCCCTGAGCGAGCAGGTTAGTGATGTCCACTGTCGCTTCCATGCCCGCCGGAAGCAGCCTGCCCAGCCGAATCGCCTGCCGCAGATAGCAACTGAAGTACGCCTGGTCGCCGAAGGCTCCGTAAGGATTAACCGCCGTCACCACCCGCGCGGGCTGCCAGCGGTAGGACGCTCGCACGTTCGTTCCCGAGTGAATCACCTTGCCCTTCACCGCCAGCGTCAGCGTCTGAGACATCTCAGGAGCCAGGTTCGTCTCGACCGTCTGGAGCGTCAACGCTCCTTCGTCCCGCGCCGAGAGCCCAGCGCCCGTGCTGTAAGCCAGCGCCAGCCACATTGCAGGAGTCAGCGGCTCGGAGACGGTGATGTTGACGCCGCGCGTATGGTAGCCCGGGCCAAGCACGCGGAAGTCGCCGGTCGTCGCATCCGCCAGGATGCCGCCCTGAGAGTTTCTCGTGAAGCCCTGCACATCGGCGGCCGTCAGCGCGCCTCCGCCCGCGACGATCATGCGATCCAGCGAATCGATGTAGTACGCAACCCGAACTTCGCCCCGTCCTGCCTTGTGACCGACGGCCAGCTCCTGATGCCGCCCCGCCGCCGTCCGCAGGCGTCCCCGGGAAGAGATCGCCACCGGCACAGCCGGTTCGACCGCATCCAGGCCCGCGTAGGATTGAACATCCTGCGAGGTGGCCATCCGGTAGCCCACCGTCCACGAGCCCGAAGGATGCGCCGTTATCTTCAGGAAGGGCCGCATCGCGGTCGTGTAGCCAGTCGTGCGGATGAGGTAGAGCGAGCTGCCCGCCTCGACGTCTGCCCCGGCAACCTTGATCTTCTCGGCGCTGGTCATCTGCACAGCGCCCAGTCCGTTCGCGTTGCCCGAGCCGACCAGCTCCGGATGCGACTGGAAGCTGACCAGCGTCCGCTGCGCCCCGGCAAATCCGAGGTCGCGCCCGTACCCGGCAGCGATGGTCGAGGACGGTCCGCCCGTATAAGGCCGCCCCATCGTTCCGTAGTCTACCCGCACCACGACGTTCGCGCCGTCGTCGAGCCCGCGGTTCACCATCAGAACATTGTGGATTCCATTTGCTCCGAAGCCGCCGTCGCCCGCCGTGATCGAGGCCCGGGCGCGCGCGGTGTGATGAGCAGGTTCGCGGAGGCTCGACGAAATCTCCATCGAATTGCGGTCATTGGCCAGCCGCAGAATCGGCCGGTTCGCAGCCGAACGGAGCGTCCACTTCCAGTCGTCGTCCGGCTCGTCGGCTTTGCGGCGCTCGACCGGCAGCCACGCAGCCGGCTCGAAGAGCGTATTGAGCGTGAGGTTGACGACTGCCTCGGCGCCTGTTCGCAGACGCAGGTTGCCCCGCATCGCAGGCATGAATAATGCGGCACTGGCCTTGACGTTGTATCTGCCCGGGACGAGATTGGCGATGAGGTAGCGACCGTGCAGGTCGGTGAACGCTGCCCCCGCCATGGATGAGTTTGGTGAGAGTACCTGCACCAGAGCGCCCATCTGTGCAACACCTTGCGCATCACGAACCACGCCGGAGACAGTGGCTCCCTGAGCGACGGCTTCGCTAGCAGATGCCGCGATCAGCATCAGTGCCAGAAGTACGATCTTCACCTGGGTTCGTTGCACAGTTCGTCTTCCTGCGCGCCGAGGCCGCTCCGAATATGACCGCGCCCGGAAAGCTGGGTGCGAAGCTTGCAGTTCACGCTGGCTACCGGCCGTCGCTGTTTTAATCTGCGCGACCGTCATGCCATTGGATGCGCTCCTGGCTAGTTCACCACAAACGGCGCAGATTCTGCGATCTGCTGCTTCGTAATGCCGTCGTCCACCTTGATCGTCACCTGATACTTGCCAGGTTCCAGGCTTGCCAGCGGCAAACTCTTCTCGATCGTGACCTGATCCGCGTTCGGGTTCATCTTCGAGGTCGAATCCTCTGCGGTCAGGACGGTCTTGTTGGTGCTCATGTCCTGAATCTGGTACTGAATCGTGGCCCCGTTATGTTTGGTTTTTTCGTCGATACCGAGGTTATACACCTGCATCCAGAAATTCAAGTTCTGAGCACGATGAAAAATGACGGGCTGGCCGCCGCCTGTGGAAACCCGGGGACGAATCCGGGTGTTTCCGATGACGAAGTTGCCTGCTCCGATGTCTTTAGAGGGCACCCGCTCCATCTGGTCGGCCAGAATCAAGGTAGATGCGGCCAGATGGTCATCGTCGTAACGGGGCACGTTGATGCTGCGCTCCCAGCGCCCGATGTGGTCAGGATTATTGACATCCTTGATGATGATGACGGCCTTGTACAGACCCGGACGCAGCGGCAGCGCCTTCCAGTAGACGCGCTGGCCGTTCTGCTCGCGACCCAGCAGCTCGCTGGGGACCTGAACGTTGACCGTGTCCTCGAAGGTCTGGATGGGGCGATGCGTCATATTGAAGATGCGGCCCAGAATATTGACCGTGCCCGTGGAGACGCCGTCCTTGGTGTTAAAGGTGATGTCGCCGACGCGAATCTGGAGCGTGAGCGGCACGAGGACGGTGTCGTTCGTGACCTTCACGTAGTCGGTGCGGACGTTGAACAGGAAAGGAGGCCCGCTGAGGATCTTGGACGTGGTCATGTACTCGTCCATGTCCTTGAACTTGATCTCGGGGGCGGCCATCAGCTTGGCGTAGCGGTCGAGCCGGTCGAACTGCTTGCTCTGGTTCTCGGCGCTCATCGGACCCTTGCCGAGCTGTTCGAGGCCGCCGCCGTTGAAGCGGTCCGCTTTGGAGGACTGGCCCTGCTCCTCGTAGAGCGTGAGGCCCGCGCCGGGGACGTGCTTGAGGGCGTCCTTCTCGGAGCGGTCGATGGTCATGTGATAGTCGCCGCACATGCAGGTATCGACAAACTCGATGTCGATGTTGTCGCCAATGCCCGCGATGTAGCGGTAGTGCCAGATCTCGAACGGGAAGGTGGAGGTCTCGCCGCCGCCCTCGTCCATGGGCCGCTCGTAGCTGCCACCGCTGGGGTGCGAGTCGATGCTGTCGGGCTTGCCGTAGGCAATATAGATGTGGCCGCGGTCGGTCATCCAGCCCGGCTTACCGGCAGCAAAGTGGTCGTTCGCGTAGGCGATGCGGGCGTAGTACTCATCCCGGTATTCGTTCTCAGGGGAGTCCGGGTTCGGGTTGCGGCGGAGCCAGAAGTTTTCGATGAACTGGTCGCGCTCCTCGTCGTTGCTCAGGCTCTTGAATGCCTGAAGCTCGGTGTCGGTGATGATCCAGCGGACGTCCTGATCGACCCACTTTTTATAGAAACCGTGCAGCTCGCCCTTGAGGGCCTTCTGCTGGGCGCGGCGCTCCTTGTCGGTGAGGGGCCGCTTGAGCGGGTCGGGCTTTTCGACCGTGGGTTGGCCCTGGGTCACGCCATCGGCGTTCGTGCCTGCGTCCTGGGCTGGCAGTAACTGCGCCCCCATGCAGAAAAGGGAGAGCAAAGCCATGCCTGACACCAAACGCCGTACCGTATTCATAATCGGGGTGGACTCCTGTCGCAACATTCATTGTAGAGCGGTTATATTCCCCGTACAAGGCCGTGAAACGAACTTGCCGCCCCGCCGTGAACCGTGCACAATAAAACGTGTTAGCCGGTATCTCTCGGCGGAAGCCCGCCATGCTCCCAGGCCGGTACGGCAATGTCTTGCCCCATAGCTAGATAGACGCGACCACGGATAAAATAGGTAGTCGCACATGGAACACAGGTCAGCTCTTTTCCGTACTTCCATCCGGTGAAGTCATTTCGAGAACGCGCGGCCCGGCATGGAGGCACGCGCAAGAAAGCAGCGATGAGCGCGAAGAAGATTATTCTGGTTGTAGTTGTGGTCCTGGTTCTGGCTGGCATCGTCATCGGCACGGTCGTTCACAACCGGGCCAACGTCACCAAGGTCGCCACCGGCAAGGCCGTCCATCAGGACCTGGTCTCCATTGTCAGCGGCACCGGTCAGATCAAACCCAAAACCTACGTTAATGTCGGCGCGACCGCCTTTGGCCGCATCACGCACCTCTACGTCAAAGAGGGCGATCACGTGAAGAAGGGCGAGGTTCTGGCTCAGGTTGAAAACGTCCAGCCCACGGCAACCGTGGCCGCACAGCAGGCAGCCATCGCCTCCTCGAAGACGGACGTTGCCAGCTTTCTGGCCGCCGAGAAGACCGCCGAGGCGAATGTCTCCCAGGCCAAGGCGGACCTGGAACAGAAGGACCTCGACTTCGTTCGCGCGCAGGCTCTCTACAAAGACCAGTTGATTGCCAAGCAGGACTTCGACTCGAAGAAGGCAGCCTACGACATGGCCGTGGCCACGCTGGCGCAGCGGCAGGCGGCGCTGACGCAGTCGATTGCCCAGACCCAGTCGCAGCGCGCACACGTGAACCAGGCCGAGGCCAGCCAGCGGTCCAACTACGACGCGCTGGACAAGACAATCAGCCGCGCGCCGTTCGACGCGCTCGTCACCAACGTGCCGGTGCGCGAGGGGGAGACGGTCGTCGTCGGCATTCAGAACGCAGAGGGCTCGACGCTGATGACGCTGGCCGATATGTCCGTCATCACGGCCGAGGTGAAGGTGGATGAGACGGACATTGTGAACGTTGCGCTGAACCAGCCGGTGGATGTGACGGTCGATGCCCTGCCGGGCAAGGTCTTCAAGGGCCACGTCACCGAGGTCGGCGACCAGGCGCTGCTGCGCACGACCGGCATTGCCACCAGCCAGAGCACGACCGGCACGGAAGAGGCCAAGGACTTCAAGGTCATCGTCACGCTTGATAACCCCTCGGATGAACTCCGCCCGGGCCTCTCCGCCACGGCGAAGATCACGACGGCGAACATCCCGAACGCCCTGACGATCCCGATTCAGGCGCTGGTGCAGCGCGACCCGGCTGCCGAGAAGCTGCTGGAGAAGAACAACGGCAAGATGCCGACCAGCGTCGTGAACGCCTCGACCAGCGATACCAGCAAGCCTCAGGTTGTGCAGGGCGTTTACGTGCTGCGCGAAGAACACAAGCGGCTGCGCGTGGTCTTTGTGCCGGTCACTACCGGCGTTTCGGGAGCGACCGACATCCAGGTGCTGAGCGGGCTGAAGGCTGGGGACGAGATTGTCACGGGCCGGTACAAAGTTTTGCGCACCCTGAAGAGCGGAACAACCGTCAAACGAGATAACACGCCCGAGGTAGCGGGCGCGACCGACAATTCGTAACGGCAGTCGCAGGCCAGCGGCCGCCAGTGCCTTGCGGGAGTCGGCCGCCGGAAACGGGAACCGCTGCCGCACTACGAACGTACTATGCTGAGACATGCAGGAACCGGAGAACCGGATGGCCATCGAAACCGCAGTTGACGCCCCAGTGCTGAGCACCAATGCCTCCGGTCCGCGCGACGGAGAAGTCATCGTCACCGACAACCTGTGGAAGACCTATGAGATGGGCGACCAGCAGGTCCATGCGCTGCGCGGCGTCAACCTGCGCATCCGGCATAACGAGTATGTCTCGATCATGGGACCGTCGGGCTCGGGCAAATCGACGCTGATGAACCTGATCGGCTGCCTCGACTCGCCTTCGCAGGGCAAGTACTGGCTGAATGGGCACGATGTCTCCGAGTTGGACGATGATGAACTGGCTCGCATCCGCAATAAAGAGATTGGCTTCGTTTTCCAGACGTTCAACCTGCTGGCACGCGCCACATCGCTGCACAACGTCGAACTGCCGCTGATCTACAACGGCACTCCGGCAGCCGAGCGCATCGAACGCGCCAAAGACGCCCTCACGTCAGTTGGCCTGGACACGCGCATGATGCACAAGCCGAACGAACTTTCCGGCGGTCAACGTCAGAGGGTCGCCATCGCGCGGGCGCTCATCAACCGGCCTTCGATCCTGCTGGCCGACGAGCCCACCGGCAACCTGGACTCGAAGACCGGCGACGAGATTATGGCGCTCTTCGACGAGCTTCATGCCAAAGGCAACACCATCATCCTTGTGACCCACGAGCCGGACATCGCCGAGTACGCCCATCGGATCATCACGATCCGCGACGGCGTGATTGCGGGCGACCATGTTTCGAGCCGGCAACGCGGCCAGTAACGACCCTGCTTCCGGGTGTGGCTGCCATCCGCTGACGGGCTGTGACCGTCTAAGATGGAATGATGGCAATGTCTCTGCGGCCCTGCATCGCCAGGATTTCACTTTTTCTTCTCCTGATGTCCGCCTGGATGTCTCCGTTGGCGTTTGCCGACTCAGGACGCTTCGATCTGGCGGGGCCAAAGCTGGATATTCACGTCACCCGCGCGGGCAGGACCCTGCCCATCGCCGAGGTCCCCAACCTTCAGCCAGGAGACCGGCTCTGGCTGCATCCGGACCTGCCTGCCACGCAGTCGGTGAACTATCTGCTGGTGGTGGTCTTTCTGCGCGGAACGACCAACCCGCCTCCCGACAAGTGGTTTTACCGGATCGAGACCTGGGACAAGAAGGTCCAGGAAGAGGGCGTGAACGTCACTGTCCCGAACGAAGCGCAACAGGCCCTGCTCTTCCTTGCGCCGGAGACGGGCGGCGACTTCAGCACGCTGCGCTCGACCGTGCGGGGCCGCCCCGGGACCTTTGTCCGGGCCTCGCAGGACCTGAACGAGGCCGGATTCGAGCAGGCGCGCATTGAAAAATATCTCGCCTCGATGCGGTATGTTCCGCCCGGCGACCCCAAGGCACTGCTCACGCACTCGAACCTGCTGGCCAGCACGCTGAGCCTGAAGCCCAACGAGGACTGCTTCAAACAGCCGGTCGATCTGCAATACACCTGCCTGACCCAGAGCGGCAACCAGACGCTGCTCGACGACGGTCATGGCCAGAGCATGGTGGCCGCGCTGACCACCGGCGGCAACTCCGACCTGATCCGCACCGCCAGCTACACCCAGATTGCGGGCGGCGGCGCGTACAGCGCCTACGTGGGCGCGGTGGTGGACCTGGTCCACATCATGGGAGGCCTGCACACGGCGCACTACCAGTACATTCCCGCTATCGCCTTCCCGGACGGCGACAGCCTGAACCTGCGGCTCAACACTCCCCCGTCGTTCACCAACCCGAAGTCGGTGATCGTCGTCGGCCTCCCGGCGGTGCAGGCATCCGCGCCGCCGCCACTGCGCGCACGCGATCCAAACCATATCAGTTGCCTGCTGAAGCCCTCGGTAGTGCTGCCCGTTGAAGGCGCGCCGCTGGTCTTCTCGACTTCGTTTGCGCACGACCTTGTGCTGCACATCAATGGCCCCGGAGCAGGCACGGACATCGACGTAACGCCCAATGCGTATCAGGGCGGGCTGATGCTTGCGCCGGTTCCCATGCGCCGCGCGCTGCCTATGCCCGACGAGGGCGACCCCGCTTCGGCAACCAAGGCAGCGGCCGCGGCGGAGGCGGCCTCCGGCGGCTCTGACGAAGTGACCGGCACCATCCGTGGATACTGGGGCTTCGATCAGTTCACCGGGCCCACGCTGAAGCTGCAGGACGTTCCCGGCAAGGGCTGGACGCTGGCGTCCGACAGCGTTCTGATTGCCGGACGCGAGAACCACCTGACGCTGTCTTCCACCGGGACGGCGTGCATCAACAACATCGCCCTCCAGACCTCCGCGGGCACGTATGCGGAGACGCAGTGGAAGCCTGCGAACAAGCCCAACACAGTCGATGTTTCGGTATCGCTGAAGTCGCTTGATCCCGGCGCGATGCACCTGGCCATCCGGCAGTATGGCGAGGCGCAGCCCGTCACAGTCTCGGCGCGGACGTTCTCCGAACCGGCGAAGCTCGACGGCCTGATGCTGCACGCAGGCGACACCACCGCGATGCTGACCGGGACGAGCCTCGACCAGGTGAAGCAGCTTGCCTTCGGCGGACTCATCTTCGCACCGGTGGCAGCGCCATATCCGAACACGTCAGGCTCGGGAAGCTCCAGCGAGCTGCGGCTGTCGCTGCCTCCCGACAGCCCCACACCCAAGTTCCACGAAGGTGAAAAGCTCACGGCCCGCTTCACGCTGAACGACGGGCGCACGCTCACGCTGCCGGTCACAGTCGCGGAGCCTCGCCCCTCGGTCGTCCTGTTGAGCAAAAAAATTCAGGCTGCGGACGACTCGCCCATTCACCTGGCTGACCCCGACGACCTGCCGATCAATCAGCAGTTGACCTTTTCGCTGAAGTCCTCCGATGTGTTTCCGCGCGATGGCGAGATTGAGATTGCCAACGCCGACCACTCGCTGCACACGATGCTCTCGGTTGCGGCAGGGACGCTGGTGTTGCAGAATCCGCATACACTGCTGGGCACGCTCGACCCGCTCAAGAGCTTCGGCACATCGGCCTTTGGGCCGCTACGCCTGAGGGCCGTCGCGCCGGACGGCACCTCGGGCGACTGGTTGCCGCTGGTCACGCTCGTCCGGCTGCCTGACCTCAAGGACGTACACTGCACGGCAGTCCCCACGGCTCCCTGCACGCTGGACGGCGACAAACTCTACCTGATCGATTCCATCGCCACGGACCCCGCCTTTACCGCGACCACCACGGTGCCCGATGGCTTCATTGGAACCACGCTGACGCTGCAGAAGCCCGCGAAGACCGGTTTCTACCTGCGCCTGCGCGATGACCCGGCCGCCGCGAATACGGTCACGCTACCTGTGATTGTGCCGCGCGAAAAGCCCGTCCAGCGGGCGAAGCGCGCCGAGACGAAGCAGGATGATACGGCCGGAGTCGGCAGTACGGAACAGGCTCCCGAGACAGGAGAGCCCGCACAAACGGCCCAGCCTGCGCCTGCTACGACGCATCCTGCGAAAGCGAGCACGGCTACTCCCGTAGCGACGCAGCCAGCCACTCATGCGACGCCCTGCGCGGGACCCGCTTGTTCGTCGGTGAAGTAGTACTGACGGCTGCGGGAAACGTGCTCTCAGTAGAAGCCGACGTGGGGCTAAGGCCCTTTGTATTTGCTGGACTAGCGTGGGGCTGAAGCACTGCGCCCCACCCAGGTTAATCTCCTGCTACTTCTTCCCCAAGCGCGAGTTGCACTTTGCTGTGACGTCTGCTGTAGGACACGTAAATCAGCAACCCGGCAATCAGCCAGACAATGAGCCGCGCCCAGGTCTCCCATGGAAGACCAACCATCATGGCCAGCGAGATCACGATGCCCAGAATCGGCGTAACCGGAGAAAACGGCGCACGGAACGGACGCGGCAGGTCCGGCCGGCGACGGCGCAGCACCCATACGCCCGCGCACACGATAATGAACGCCAGCAGCGTGCCGATCGATGTCATCTCGCCCAGCGCATCCAGCGGGATTGTGGACGCGAACACGGCAACCACCAGGCCTACCGTCAGCGACGAGATCCACGGCGTTTGAAACCGTGGATGCACGGTCGAGAAGAACTTCGGCAGCAGACCATCCTTCGACATGGAGAAGAACACCCGGCTCTGCCCCAGAAGCATTACGACCATGGTGCTGGTCAGTCCGCCCAGCGCGCCAAACTTCACCAGCAGGCTGCCCCAGCGCACGCCCGTCACGTCGATGCCCACAGCCAGTGAGTCCGGCACGTTCAGGTCGCGATAGTTCACCAGGCCCGTCAGCACCAGGGCCACCAGAATGTACAGAATCGTGCAGATGACAAGCGAGCCCAGAATCCCCATCGGCATGTCGCGCTTCGGGTTCTTCGCCTCCTGCGCTGCCGTCGAGACGGCATCGAATCCAATGTACGCAAAGAAGATCACTCCGGCACCGCGCAGCACGCCTGACCAGCCAAAGGAGCCGAACTTGCCTGTATTTGCGGGCAGAAACGGATGCCAGTTGATGCTCGGAAGCTCCGGATGGTGAAGCAGCATCAGGCCGCCGATGTAGAGAAAGATCAGCAGCACGATGACCTTCACGACGACAATAAAGCTGTTGAAGTTCGCCGACTCCTTGATGCCGACGATCAGGATCGCTGTCACGGCCATGATCCCGAGGAACGCAATCAGGTTGAAGACGCCGTGGCGCTGCGGCAGCGTGGCCGGGTCGATGTGCAGCTCCATCAATTTGCCGGAGACGCGCCCGAGAAACTCCCAGTGTCCCTGCCACAGTACAAACGTCGAACCCGGAGTTCCGGCCAGCTCCGGCGGCAGTCGCAGCCCGAAGTCCTGTCCCAGACTGAGCACATAGCCGCTCCACCCGGAGCAGACCGTGGCCGCGCCGAACGCATACTCCAGCACCAGGTCCCAGCCGATGATCCAGGCGAAGATCTCGCCCAGCGTGGCGTAGCCGTAGGTGTAGGCCGAGCCCGCAATGGGGATCATCGCCGCGAATTCCGCGTAGCAAAGCCCGGCAAATACACAGCCGACTGCCGCGAGAATGAAGCAGTACACCACTCCCGGACCGGCGTACCGCGCCGCAGCGGGGCCGGTCAGCACGAAGATTCCCGTGCCGATGATCGCGCCGATGCCAAGCGAGATCAGGTTGGTCGCACCGAGCGAGCGCCTCAGCGTTGAGCTGCCCGTCTCGGCAGCTTCGTTCATGATTGATTCGATTGGCTTCGTTGCCAGCAGCTTCGACATCCGGTAAAAACCTCTCACATCACAAATCTTCACGCGACACCGCGCGCTTCGGGCGTAGCAGACCAGAAAACTCGTCACTGCCACTGAATGCGTACCTCAGGGGCTGAAGCCCCGTAGCACGTTCAGCACTTGCGACACGGCTGAAGCCGTGTCCTTAAGCAAGACGGAGATTTTCCGCAGTCCGCAAGCCGCCGCGCGGCGCGAAATTGCGCCTCGTCTGTTCTACCGGAAAATTGCGAGAAAGTCTTCAGTCACCTTCCGGACGCTCTCCCCTGCGGCAAACAAGCCGCCGATGACCGCCACAGAATCCGCGCCTGCGTCGAGAACGCTCTGCGCATTGGCCCGCGTAATTCCGCCGATGGCCACGATGGGTTTCGACGTAAGCGCCCGGGCGCGGCGCACGCCCTCCAACCCAATCAGCGGCTCGGCATCGAGCTTGGTGCGCGTGGCAAAAACCGGCCCTACAGCCACATAGTCGGCGCAGGTGAGATTGGCCAGCCGCACCTGCTCGTCCGTGTGGGTCGAGATCCCCACCCACCGTGCGGGCCCGACCACGCGGCGCGCATCTTCGGGAGAGAGATCATCCTGTCCGACGTGTACGCCGTCCCACGCGGCGAGCACCGTCAGGTCAGCGCGGTCGTTCAGGATCAACCGGCAGTCTGCGTCGGCGAATGCTTCGCGTATGGCCGCCGCCGCGCGCAATATGTTTTGCGGCGAGCCAACCTTATCGCGGTACTGGAGCAGCGTCACCCCAGAGGCCCGCAGTTCGTGCGCGAAGTCGGCAACTGCGACTCTGCGCGAAGCGAGTACGCCTGCGTCCACAATCGGATAGAGTTTTGGAATCATGCACTGACCCGTGAAAGCGGTTCTCCTCCAGATGTGTCTGTGGCATTTGAAACAAAACGCAGATTCCCTTCGGGAATGACAAACGAAGTGCCCTACACCTAAGAGAGAACGGCTCTAGCTCGCTGGCTCGCTCTTCTGCCGCTCCAGAAACCGCTCCATAAACTTCGTGTCGAACTTTCCGGCGCGGAATTCCTCGTCGGCGAAGATGCGCTGGTGCAGCGGGATTGTCGTATGGATGCCCTGCACGACGAACTGCGAGAGCGCGCGCTGCATCTTGTCCATGGCCTCGGTACGGTCCGCGCCATGGCAGATGAGCTTGGCAATCATCGAGTCGTAGTACGGCGGCACGACGCCTTCGGAGTACTGCGCCGTGTCCACGCGCACGCCGTTGCCACCCGGAACATTGAACGCCGTAATTTTGCCTGCGCTGGGTGTGAATTTTTCCGGGTGCTCGGCGTTGATGCGGCACTCGATGGCGTGGCCGCGAATCTCGACCGGCCTGGTGATGATCGAGGTCAGCTTTTCTCCGGCAGCGATGCGCAACTGCGCCTTCACCAGGTCGATGCCCGTGACCATCTCGGTGACGCAGTGCTCCACCTGAATGCGCGTGTTCATTTCGATGAAGTAGATTTTGCCATCCTCGTCCATCAGGAACTCGATGGTTCCGGCGTTCCAGTAGCCGATGTTTTCGAGCGCCCGCTTGATGGTCTTGCCCAGCTCCTCGCGCAGCTTTGGAGTGATCTGA
This sequence comes from Edaphobacter sp., assembly GCF_035763405.1. NCBI lineage: Bacteria > Pseudomonadati > Acidobacteriota > Terriglobia > Terriglobales > Acidobacteriaceae > Edaphobacter > Edaphobacter sp. The sequence goes on along the minus strand of NZ_DASUBE010000104.1, from coordinate 12,833 downwards.
AGGCTCGGGGCCTCTTCGATCAGCTTCTGGTGGCGGCGCTGGATGGAGCACTCGCGCTCGCCGAGGCTCATCACGTTGCCGTGCTCATCGGCCAATACCTGAAACTCGATGTGGCGGGGCCGCTCGATAAATTTCTCCATGTACATGTCGCCGTTGCCGAAGGCGTTCGCGGCTTCGGTAGACGCCTGCTGGTACATGGCGGGCAGCTCCTCGGCGCTGCGAACGATGCGCATTCCGCGCCCGCCTCCGCCCGCGACGGCCTTCAGAATGACTGGATAGCCGACGCTCTTCGCCCAGTCGAGCGCCTCGTTTTCGTCGGCAATCACGCCGTCGGAGCCGGGCAGGATGGGTACTTTGGCCTTCTTCATCGTCTGGCGCGCTGTGGACTTTTCGCCCATCATGCGCGTGACCTCGGGGGGCGGCCCGATGAACTTGATGTTCGAGGCGCGGCAGACCTCGGCGAAGTTCGCGTTTTCGCTCAGCAGGCCGTAGCCGGGATGGATCGCGTCCACGTCCGCAATCTCGGCGGCCGAGATGACGGCGGGCACATTCAGGTAACTATCAGCAGATTTCGGCGGGCCGATGCAGATGGCCTCATCGGCAAAGCGCACGTGGAGCGAGTTCCGGTCGGCCTCGCTGTACACCGCAACCGTGCGGATGCCCATCTCCTTGCACGCCGAAATCACACGCAGCGCAATCTCCCCACGATTTGCAATCAATACCTTACGAAACATGTGGCTCCAAAATATCGAACTGTGAACGGATCACGGAGAACTGAGAACTTACCTCGGCCTGATGGCAAACAGAGGCTGACCGTACTCCACGGGCTGCCCGCTGGTGGCGATGCGCTTGACGACCTCGCCTGCGACGTCGACCTCGATCTCATTCATCAGCTTCATGGCCTCGACGATGCAGAGCACCTGACCTGCCTCCACCTGGTCGCCGATCTTGACGAAGGGCGGCGCGCCGGGCGAGGGCGACTCGTAGAACGTGCCCACAATCGGCGACTTCACCTCGTGCAGCGCCTCTTCGGCAGCCGCCGGGGTGGCCGAAGCCGCAACCGACGCGGCATGAGCGACAACGCCAGCAGCCGGGGCCTCCAGGCGGCTCAGTTGTCCCATGTCGATTCCGCTCGGCGCAGCCGCGCCCGCAAACTTGATCCTGACCTTCAGGTCGTCCTGATCCATGTCGAACTCGGCGATACCGTTCGCCTTCAGAAATTCGACCAGCTCGCGCAGCTCATCCAGTTTTTTCGCTTCCATCATCTCTCCCGTGCCTGTTGCGGCACTTTTGGCTACAACTCAATCCATGCCTTTACGCTTGGCGTCAAAACCTCGCCGCCCTTTGAAGTTACCAGAACCATGTCCTCAATCCGAACTCCGAACCTGCCCGGCATGTAGACCCCCGGCTCAATCGTGATGACCATTCCCTCTTCGAGCTTCTGCGTCTGCTTCGCCGCGAGGCGCGGCCCCTCGTGAATTTCAAGTCCAACGCCGTGCCCAGTCGAGTGGCTGAAGTACCTGGCCAGCTTCGCCCGCCGGAGTATGCTGCGCGCGGCTTCATCAATCTCCGCCGTAACGACGCCCGGGGCCACCCTGGCCACGGCCGCCTCCTGCGCTTCCAGAACCGCATCATACACTTCCCGCTCGCCCGCTCGCGCCTTGCCCAGGTGGACCGTGCGGGTCATGTCGCTCATGTAACCTGCGAGCACCACGCCGAAGTCCAGGGTAACGAACCCCTGCTTCGGCAGCTTCGTCATGGTCGCATGGCCGTGCGGCATGGAGGAGCGCATACCGCTGGCGACGATCGTCTCGAACGACATCGCTTCGGCCCCAGCCAGCCGAGCGCGATGCTCCAGTTCGGCAGCCACCGCCATCTCAGTCATGCCGGGCTCCAGAAATTCGAGCATTCCATCAAACAGCCTGCAACCCAACGCGGCAGCTTTCCTGATGCGCGCGATCTCGTCGGCGTCCTTCACCTCGCGCATCGCGGCGATCAGAGGCTTGGTCGGTTGAAACATGCCGCGCCGCAGCTTGCCGGAGACTGCCTTGCGCATCCCATCGAGCGCGGCGACCGTGGTGTGCTCGGCGTCGAAGCCGCAGCGCCGAACCTTAGCCGCCTCCAGCCACTCGCAGGCCGCCGTAAGGGCGGGCTTCTTCGCAATGACGACGCGAGTGCCCCGGGCCTCAGCCTTTGCCTGGGCGGTATAACGGCCATCGGTGAAGAGCACCGCCCGCCCCCCGGCCAGCACCAGCGCGGCGTTCGAGCCAGTAAATCCGCACAGATACCGCACATCCGGCAGGTGCGTCACCAGCAGAGCATTCACCCCGGCAGCCTTCGCAGCGGCTGCCGCTCTCTTCTTACGATCAAGAAAATTCATCACTTCCGATTCTACCGAAACCTGCGCAGGCTTCGTTCAGGAGATGGGCGTATCGGGCTGAGTAATGGACGAAGCAACGAACCGGCTATGGGAGCCGGTATCATGGTTTATGTCTGTTTCTTCACCTGGCCGGACGATGAGTGTCTCCCGGCGCCGCTTTCTTATTGGCTCAGGAGCCGCAGCAGCGGGGCTGGCCCTGTACTCCGGCGAAGTTGGCCGCCACGAGATCGACATTGTCCGCCGCACGGTCGCCATCGATAACCTGCCTGCGCCGTTTCACGGCTACACCGTCGCCCAGATCAGCGACATCCACCTGGACGAGTACACGGAGCCCTATTTTCTGGAGCGCATCGTAGGCCAGGTCAACGCGCTCAAGCCGGACCTCGCGCTGCTGACAGGAGATTTCGTGACTCGCGGCATCTATTCCATGTTCGCCGCGCGCAACGCTGCGTACCGCTGCGCCGAGATCGTCAGCACCCTCGACGCGCCCCTGCGCTATGCCTGCCTCGGCAATCACGACGTGACGGTCAGCGCGCCGCTGGTCATCGAGGCGCTGACCTCGCATGGCACGCCTGTCCTCGTCAACCAGCACATCGCCATCGAGCGCGGAGGCGAGCGCCTGTGGCTGGCCGGCGTGGACGACCCCGGCACCCGGCATCCGGACCTCAACCTCGCCGTGCCCGACAACCCCGGAGCACCCGTCATCCTGATGGCGCACGAGCCTGATTACGCCGACACGGTCGTCCGGCACCCGCGCTTTCCGTTGGTCGATCTGATGCTAGCCGGGCACTCCCACGGAGGCCAGATTCGCCTGCCCTTTCTGGGCGCGCTCGTGCTGCCGCCGATGGGCGAAAAATATGTCGAAGGTTACTTCCGCTTTGAACGGATGCAGCTCTATGTCAATCGCGGCATCGGCACGGTGGGCGTGCCGTTTCGCTTGAACTGCCCGCCGGAGATTACCCTGCTGACGCTCCAGCCTGCGAAGAGTTAAATCGATCACGGATTGGCGTGGATCGCACGGATAAAAGCAGGTTCCTTCCCCTTCGCTCAGGGTATGGAATGGAAATGAAGAAATATATCCGTGTTCATCCGCGCAAATCCGTGGTCGAATCGGTTTCCCAGTTACCGGGCCCGTGCGACGGGCTTCTTCTGCTTCGGCATCACTGCGACGGGAGAGGCAGGGCGCACGCCCGACTTCTCATCCATCCATGCATCGAGCAGCGACTTTTTGAACCGCCAGCGGTTGCCCAGCTTGAACGCAGGGACGAAGCCTTCGGAGGCATACCGGTAGAGCGTGTCCCCGCTAATGCCCAGGTATTCGGACGCCTGCCGGATGTCCATCACCTCGCGCACGATCATCTGCACCGCGACAGCCATCGTAAAGTCTCCCTGAGCCACAACTTTAAACCAAAAACGGTGCCGGAGGGAACTCTCCCCGGCACCATCTTTGTACCCCCTTCCGGGGGACGAGGCAACAAAAATCTCCTTTGTTAACTAGAAGCTAACGGGGAGGCTGCAAGCCCTTCATCACATTCAGCAGGTCTTCTCCCACCGTGCGGGTCTTGGCAATCGCGTCGGCCAGCGGGATGTCGGAGATCTGCGTGCCCTTGAGCACAACCAGACGGTTGAACTTCCCGGCATGAACCAGATCGATGGCGGCCGTCCCGTAGCGGGTGGCCAGCATCCGGTCATAGGCGGTCGGGGTGCCTCCGCGCTGGGTGTGTCCCAGGTTCACGCTGCGGGTCTCGTAGCCCGTACGCTTTTCGATGGCCTCGGCCACCGCCTGGCCAATGCCAGCCAGTCGGGCGTGCCCGAAGGAGTCCACGCTCGCGTCGTGTGTCGCCAGCTCGCCTTCGGGAAACTTTGCACCCTCGGCGACGACCACGATGGAGAACTTCTTGCCGTGCTCCCAGCGATACTTGATGAGGCGGCAGGCTTCTTCGATGTCGATCGGCACCTCAGGCACCAGAATCACGTCGGCTCCGCCGGCCAGGCCGGAAGAAATCGCAATCCATCCCGCGTCGCGGCCCATGACTTCGCAGACCAGGATGCGGTTGTGCGACTCGGCGGTCGAGTGCAACCGGTCCACTGCCTCGGTAGCAATACTCACCGCGGTGTCGAAGCCGAAGCAGACATCGGTGCCGCTCAGGTCGTTGTCGATGGTCTTGGGCACACCCACGCACTTGACGCCCTGCTCGCCGAGCGCCAGCGTAATCGACTGGGTATCGTCGCCGCCGAGGGCGATCAGTGCGTCCAGCTTGTTGGCCTTAATCGACGCCAGGCACTTTTCGAATCCGCCCGGGACCTTCTTCACGTTTGTCCGCGAAGACCTGAGGATGGTTCCACCCTTTTGCAGGATGCCGGAGGTCGTCTCCAGATTCAGCGGCATGGTGTTGTTCTCGATCACGCCCCGCCAGCCTTCCAGAAATCCGACAAACTCGTCTCCATAGTGAAGGATTCCCTTGCGGACCGCCGCGCGAATCACAGCGTTCAACCCGGGGCAGTCCCCGCCTCCAGTCAACATACCAATGCGCATTGCTTTCTCCTTAAGACTTCAGACAACCGATTTTTCCGAATTAACACACCGAAAAAATCATAACGCACCGGGTGCTCTCCTTAGAAATACCCTGTTCCGTCGAGAGGTGGCTCCACAAACCGTCAACTCGTCCTAAACTGAAACCACGATGACCTTCAAGCTCTGTTCGCTCGCGCTCCTGGCAGCTACTGCCGCAACCGCCCAGACCTCGAAACCGGCCGTGCATCACACGACGACGACCCACCACACCGCAACCACCAAGATTTCCGCCAAAGTCTCCGCCATCCCGCACGTCCCGGGCATTCCCAAGACGCTCTATGCGCTGAAATACATCGACATCCGCGTTGGCAAAGGCCCGCTGGCCGAGACGCATAAGTGGTACACCGTCCACTACACGGGCTGGTTCCCCGACGGCACGAAGTTTGATTCGTCGTTCGACCATCCCGGCGGCGAGCCGATCGTGTTTCCCTGCGGAGCGCGCCGCGTCATCACTGGATGGGACACGGGGTTTGAAGGAATGCACGTCGGCGGCAAGCGCCGTCTTTTCATCCCATACCAGCTCGCCTACGGAGAGATGGGCAACCCGCCGCGGATGCCCGCCAAGGCTAATTTGATCTTCGATGTCGAGCTTGTCGCCCAGTCCGACACACCGCCCGAACCCAAGCCCGAGGCCGCTCCCGCAAAGCCAGCCGAGCCTGCAGTGAAGCCTGCTGAGCCTGAGGCCAAGCCAGCCGAGCCTACGGCCGAGCCGAAGCCGGAAACGCCGGCAGCACCGCCTAAAACTCCTCCGAATCCTGAGACAAAGTAACGGCGTCTAACTTGAGGACAAAGAAGAGTTAACTATCGGATGTTTCAAAAGCTCAAACCGCTCGCTCCCTACCTCAGGCGTTACTGGAAGAGTCTCGCCTGGGGCGGGGTGTCGGTCACGCTGTACAACACCCTCAAGATTCTGATCCCCCTCGTCATCGGCCACGCCGTCGATGACATGAAGCACGGCCTGACGCGGGAGAAGATTCTGCACCACGCGCTGCTGCTCGTCGGTATTGCCGTGCTCTGCGCCGTCTTTCTCTATCTCACGCGGTGGATCATCATCGGGGCCTCGCGTGAGATCGAGTACGACATCCGCAACGACCTCTTCCAGAATCTCGAACGCCAGTCCGCCGACTATTACCACACGCACCGCACCGGCGACATCATGGCCCGCACCACCAACGACCTGAACGCCGTCCGCCAACTACTGGGCCCGGCTATCATGTACAGCGCCAACACGCTGATCTTCACCGCGGCCGCGCTGCCGTTTATGATGCGCATCAGCCCGCAGCTCACGCTGTGCGCCTTTGTGCCACTGCCCATCGCGTCGGTGCTGGTGCAGTACTTCGGCGCGCGGATTCATCGGCGCTTCGAGCGCATTCAGGCGATGTTTTCCGACATCTCCGCCATGGCACAGGAGAACTTCTCCGGTGCTCGGCTGATTCGCGCCTTCGCGCAGGAGGACGCTGAGATTGCGACCTTCGAAAAGGCCAATCAGGAGTACATCCGCCGCAGCCTGCTCCTGGTACGGTTGATGGCGATGCTGTGGCCCACGCTTGAGTTCGTCCTTGGCCTCTCGCTGATGATTACGCTCTTCGTCGGAGGTCGCGAGGTCATCGAAGGTCACATCACTGTCGGCCAGTTCACCGCGTACAACGTCTACATGGTGCAACTGACGTGGCCCATGATCGCCATCGGCTGGGTCGTCAACCTCTTCCAGCGCGGTACCGCATCACTGGTCCGCATCGACGAGTTGTTGAAGCAGAGGCCCGACATCGCGGACGCCCCCCACGCAACCGCGACGCCCGTCGTGGGCGAGATCGAGTTCCGTGCCCTCACCTTCGCGTACCCTGATGCTCCGGCGGTACTGAAGAATATCAACCTCAAGATTCCCGCCGGATCGAGCCTTGCCATCGTCGGCCCGACAGGCTCGGGAAAATCGACGCTGGTCAATCTCATTCCGCGCCTGCACGATGCGGCTCCCGGCCAGGTCCTTATCGACGGGCAGCCGGTTGGCAACTTCACGCTCGAATCGCTGCGCAAAAATATCGGTTTCGTCCCGCAGGAGACTTTTCTGTTCTCGGAAACAATCCGGCAGAACATCGCCTTCGGCACGCCGGATGCGACGCCTGAACAAGTGGAAGAGGCGGCTGCCACCGCACACATTGCTGCGGAGATCCTCGAGTTTCCGCGCGGCTTCGAGACGATGGTCGGCGAACGCGGCGTTACGCTCTCCGGTGGACAGAAGCAGCGCACGGCCATCGCCCGCGCCCTCCTCCGCGACCCGCGCATTTTGATCCTCGATGACGCGCTCGCCAGCGTGGACACCTATACCGAAGAACGGATTCTCGGCGGACTACGCCAGCAGATGCAGGGCCGCACGACAATCTTCATCTCGCACCGCATCTCGACCGCACGCAACGCAGACCGGATCGCCGTACTGGTGAACGGACGCATCGCGGAGCTGGGGACTCACGACGAGTTGCTCGCACGCAACGGCTACTACACCAGCCTGTTTGAAAAGCAGCGGCTCGAAGAAGAGATCTCCGTCACCGCATAGTGACGCATTCCAGCAGTGATTACGCAGTCCAACACGAGGCGCTGCCCGTTTCCACCACCTCGCGCGCGACCGCCGCAGGAACAAATTTTTCCTCCCGCGTCCTGAGTTCGCGCGGCAACACACGGCCCGCTTCGGGATCGCGCGCCACAACCAGCCAGGCATCGCGCACATTGCGCACGCACGCAATGACCTCCTGAAACTGTTCCACCGACTCGACGTGCGACGCTTCCAGGGTCATCGTAAACATGGCCGCGTAAAACTCCGAGAGCGCCGTGGCCGCGCTGCCACCCACGTCCGGTCGCAGCCGTGCTTGTAGATACATCAGAATATCCAGCACCTTCTTCACCGCGACGCGGCGGCCGTAAATATCGCTCTCCTCCACGCACTGCATGGCCCTATACAGAAACCGAATCGACGCATCGTAAAGCGCCACCACCATCTCCACGCCTGTTGCCCCGGCCAGTGCCTGCTGCTCATAACCCATGTCGCTCACCCTTATCCCTTCCCCGTGTTGTAGCCTGTGATGGCGCTGTACATCGCATCGACTTCGTTAAGCTGGCTCGGAATCGATTGCAGAATCTCATTTGCCGTATTCAACTCAGCAGTGAGCTGGTCTTTCTGCGTGGCGAGCAAGGCATCCTCGTTGCTGATGTCGGCCTTGAGCGAGGACTCCTGCGTGGCGTTCTGCTGTTGCGTCAGGTAGACCGCCCCGTTCGGAGCCTGCGTCCCCAGGTTGTTCAATGCGCTGGCCATCGTCTGGCCAAAGCTGCCCGCATTCTGCAAAAAGCCTGTAACGTCGGAGAAGCTGGAGTTCAGAGCTGAGTTCAGTGTGTCCGCATTCAGGGTCAGCGTTCCGTCGTTGTTCATGCTGATTCCCAATTGCGTGATGTTATTGATCGATCCGCTGGCGGCGCCCGAAAACAGCGACCCGGTGAGCTGCCCCTGGATCTGTGCCAGCGCCGGGCTGCCATACAGCGGCTGCGGATTGCCGCTCGCATCCTTCCCTTCCTGCGTGTTGATGTCCTTGACCACAGCATTGTAAGCAGTGATGAAGGAGTTGATGGCTGTGCCCACCGCAGTCGTGTCGTTCGTGATCTCCACCTGCACCGGCGTCGCAGGGGCTGAAGAGAGCAGTTGGAAGGTGACGCCGGGAATTGCGTTCGTCACTGTATTCGAGGAGCTTGCAATCGACACACCATCGACGGTCAGGCTTGCGTCCTGTCCATTCTCGCCGGTTTGGAATGTGATGGTGCCGGACGAAGCGCCGGAGAGCGAACTCGTAACTGTCAACTGGCCCGCCGCGCCGCTCGTGTTGCTGACGATGGAGAGACGCGAGCCCGAGCTATCAGTCAGCACGCTTGCGCTCACGCCAATCCCCGCCGCATTGATGGCGGAGGAGAGTGACGAGAGCGTGTTATCGTTGTCCGCGCTGTCCACGTTGAACGTGTGCCCCTGAATCGTCACCGTGCCCGAGAGCGTATCGCTTGCGTTCGAGATCGCCGTTGTTACAACGGAGGAGGTCTGCGCCAGTGAATTGATGACGATCGTATGGCTGCCCGCCGCCGCCGTCGCGCTGGCCGAAGTCAGGCTGAGCAAGTTCGTGTCTGAGCTGGAGCCTTGTTTGGCTGCGAATGCACCTTCAAAGTCCGTCAATGACTGGAGGCTTGTTGTCAGCGTCGAAAGGTCCGTGCCCAGCGACGTCAGGACCGTGTCCTGCGACTGCAACGCGGAGAGCTGATTCTTCCACGGCGTCTCGATTGCCTGTTCCGAAGCCTGTATCTGCGAGACCGTCGTGGCCACATCGAATCCCTGGCCGCTGGCCGCTGCACCGAAGTTAAGTCCTACTGTGCCCATTTCACCTTCCAGACCTTCGACCGATAGCAGGCAAGAACCGTGCCGTCGTGGTGCATGAAGCATGAGAGAGGCTTAATGCCTTCCGGTAAATGAACGATCGGCGGCCAGCCTCATGCAGCCAGGCCGCCGATCGTCGGTAAGCAAACTACTGGAGCAGCTTCAGAACCTCCTGCGCAACGCTGTTGGCCTGCGCAAGGGCGCTGATGCCGGTCTGGTTCAGTACCTGGTACTTCGCCAGATCGCTGGTCGCCTGACCGTAGTTGGTCGATTTGATTACGCTCTCAGCCGCCGACAGATTCACGGACTCAGAACTGGCTACATTGGCAGCTGCATTCAACTGGTTGATGTTCGCACCAATCGCACCGCGCTGCGCCGCAACGTCCGCGATGGCCGTGGTGATCTTGCCCAGCGCGGTCTGCGCGGCCGCCTGCGAGGTGAGCACCTGCGTCGACAGGTCCACGCCTGTGCCGTTGCCCACGTTCGCCGTGGTGAGAGCGCCGACGGTCGCCGCAATCGTCGTGGTTCCTGCCGTAGTGCCGTCGCTGACCACGAAGTCCGTTGCGGTCGCGGAGAACACGGCAGTGCTGTTGTAGTTGGTCGTCGAGCCGATGTTGCCGATCTCCGTCAGGATGCTCTGGAACTCGGTGTCGGCGGCGTTGGACTGAGCAGTAGTCAAGCCGCCGTTTGAAGCCTCGGTGGCCAGCGTGACGGCGCGATCCAGCAGGTTCGTCACCTGCGACAACGCTCCGTCGGCGGTCTGGAGCAGACCCACTCCGTTCTGCGCGTTCTGCGCGGACTGGTTCAGTGCTGCCTGGTTGGCGTGGAGACCGTCCGCGATGGAGAGACCGGCAGCATCGTCTGCGCCGCTGTTAATGCGCGAACCCGACGAGAGCTGCTGGAGGACGTTCTGCAGGCTGCTCTGTGTCTGGTTCAGGTTGTTTTCGGCATACGTTGCCGCAACGTTGGTGAGAATGCCCAAGGACATATGGAAACGCTCCTAATAGTGCTCGATTTGAGTTACCGCGCCGCCAGCCCCGAGTGTTGCTCCGTTCCTTCGACGCTCTTCGCTGACGCTCGAATGTCCGGTCCACCGTGCGGTAGGCTCCGCGTTCTTCCACCTCATCGGCGCACCGGCATTTGACTTTAGAAGCGTTTCTGACGGCCCGCCGCATCGCACCCATCTATTGACACCGCCGTCCGTGCCGATGAAGCACATGGGAGGAACCGCCTGCATGATTCAACTCACCCGCCTCAACGGCAGTCGTCTGGCCGTCAACTGCGACCTTATTAAATATGCGGAAGCCGCGCCTGACACGATGCTCACACTGATTACCGGCGAAAAGCTCGTTGTACTCGAGCCATGCCACGAAGTCTCCGAGCGCACGCTCGAGTATCGCGCCGCCGTTCTGCGCGCGGCGTGGCCCGAGGCCGCGTCGGCGCTGGTCGCTCGCGCGGCCGGGGACCTGGACAAACTCCTGCGTGATCCCAAGCGGTCTCCCCAAAAGTAACCTTACCCAGCGAAAGGCTCTCCCATGGACATCGCCAGCATCGGCGGCATCGCACTCGCAATCATCGGCATCCTCTCCGGCATGATGATGGAGGGCGGCAGCATCTCGCAGATTACGCAGCCAACCGCCGCGCTCATCGTCATCGGCGGAACCGTCGGCGCTGTCTTGTTGCAGTTTCCCATCAACATCTTTCTTGCCGCACTGAAGCAGCTTGCCCGCATCTTCTTCTCCGGCAAATCCAACGGCGAAGACGTTCTCAAGCAGATCGTCGCCTTCGCCAACAAAGCCCGCAAGAGCGGCATCGTCTCGCTCGACCAGGATCTACCTACCGTCGAAGAGCCGTTCCTCCGCCAGGCCCTGATGCTCGCCATCGACGGCACCGAGCCCAACGAGGTCCGCAAGATCATGCAGATGGAACTCGACAACAAATCTGAGATGGAAGAAAAAATTCCGCAGGTCTTCGAAGCCGCGGGGGGCTACTCGCCCACGGTCGGCATCATCGGCGCAGTGCTCGGGCTCATCCAGGTCATGCAGCATCTGGACAACATCACCGAAGTCGGCCGCGGCATCGCCGTCGCCTTCGTCGCGACCATCTACGGCGTGGCCTTTGCCAATCTCGTCTTTCTTCCGGCGGCGGGCAAGCTCAAAATCCGCGCGCACCAGCAGCACCTGATCAAAGAGATGATGCTCGAAGGCGTCATCTCCATTCTTGAAGGCATGAATCCGCGCATGATTGAAACCAAGCTGCGCACGTTCCTCTTCGAGAGCAAGGAGACCAGGGCCGAGGAGGCCACCGCATGAGCCGCAAAAAGAAGCAGCCAGAACACGTCAACCATGAACGCTGGCTCGTCTCCTATGCCGACTTCATCACGCTGCTCTTCGCCTTCTTCGTCGTGCTGTTTGCCTCCAGCCAGGCCGACAAAAAGAAGCAGTCGCAACTGTCTTCGGCCATGCAGTCGGCCTTCAGTCCGCTTGGCGTCTTCGAGGCCCACTCCAGGACGCCGCCGCTGGTGCCCGGTGGGGCCGCGACCAACGTTGCGCCCGTCTCGCTTCCCGTGCCCACGGAGCACGGCGAAGCTATGAAGGACATCGAGAAGCGTCTTAGCGAATTGCTTGCCCGGCAAGTCGCCTCCGGGGGCATCCCGCCCGGCAGCGTCACCATGCAGATGACCGCCGAGGGACTCGTGATCTCACTCCATGAGGCGGGATTCTTCGCGTCAGGCTCCGCCGAGGTCCGCGCCGCATCCATCCCCGCGCTCGCCAGCCTTGCCGCGACACTGCCCAACGCTCCGCTGCGCATTGAAGGCCACACCGACAACGTGCCCATCCACACCCTGCAATACGCCACGAACTGGGAGCTTTCCACCGCGCGCGCCACAGCCATCGCACGACTGCTGCTCTCCAGCGGTCACATCGACCCGGCCAACGTTGCCGCCGCAGGCTACGCTGAATATCATCCCATTGCGTCGAATGCCACCGAAGCAGGCCGTGCTCAGAATCGCCGCGTGGACATCATCCTTTTGCAGCACCCGACACCTTCACGGTGACGCGCTTCTCCAGCACTTCCTTCACTCTCAATGTTGCACTTCGTCCCGCAGCGAAATTTGCATCTCCATTTCTCACCCTGAGCAGAACCGAAGGGGAAGGAATCGCTGTTCGCCAGCGCGCCGCAAATGCCAGCGGAGCCTCGCACGATTTATAGTGACTACATGAGGCCCTTCGCCAATGCGAAGCATTTCAAGCCGCTGCAATCGCTGGCGCGAAGCATCACCGCCACCTGCCTCATCGCATTCCTCGCAGCTTCGGCGTCGTGTCTTCACCTGTCCGCACAGCCGCAGGCGATGTGCAAGCATTGCACGCACAACCAACCGATGAGTCAACAGGTCCCACCCTGCTGTAGCGTCAGCCATCATCCGCCGGCAGTCTTCGCCTCGACCGACTTCCATCAGCCTGCGCAGGCGTTCT